>JASIJN010000357.1 GCA_030050125.1 Streptosporangiaceae bacterium
CCGGGCGGGACCGGGCGGCGCTGGCTGCGCCCGCGCCGGATCCTGGCGGTGCTCGCCGCGGTCGTCGTCCTCGCGCTGGCCGCCGGCACGGGCCTGTACTTCTACGCCGGCTCGAAGCTGCACCAGTCGGACGTGCTGGTCAACTACACCGGGCGGCCCGCGGCCTCGGCCGGGACGAACTGGCTGATCACCGGCTCGGACAGCCGACAGGGCCTGACCCGGGCCCAGGAGCTTGCGCTGGCCACGGGCAAGCTCAGCGCGATCGGCGGCCAGCGCTCGGACACGATCATGATCCTGCACATCCCGGCGAACGGCGGGCGGCCGGTGCTGGTCAGCATCCCGCGCGACTCCTACGTGCCGATCCCGGGCTACGGCTCGAGCAAGATCAACGCCGCCTTCGACCTGGGCGGCCCCAGGCTGCTCGCCGAGACCCTGCAGAACGCCACCGGCCTGTACATCAACCACTACATGGGCATTGGCTTCGGCGGCCTCGTCAGCGTGGTCAACGCGGTCGGCGGCGTGCGCATGTGCCTGCCCGGACCGATGGTCGACCCCAAGGCCGGGCTGAACCTTCAGGCCGGGTGCCAGACCCTGAACGGGGACCAGGCGCTCGGCTACGTCCGGACCCGCAACTTCGCCCTTAGCGACCTGCAGCGCGAGCAGGACCAGCGGCTGTTCCTGAAGGCGCTGCTGTCGAAGATGACCAGCGCCGGGACGTTGGTCAACCCGTTCGCCACGATCCCGGCGGTGACCGGCTCGGCCGGCGCGCTGACCGTCTCCGACGGCACCAGCCTCATAGACCTGGTGCACGCCGCCTTCGCGTTGCGCGACCCGGTCACCACCACCGTTCCGTTGTCCAGCCTGGACTACCAGACCCCGAGCGACGGCGTCGCGGTGCTCTGGAACTCGGCCGAGGCGTCGCAGCTGTTCGGTGCGCTGAAGAACGACACGCCGGTCCCGCCCAGCCTGATCACCGGCTCCAAGGCGATCCCCACCCTCTGACCCGCCGCGGCCGACCCGACTGGGGCGGGTATCGAGGACAGATTCAGGACCCCTTCAGCTAACGCCCAGACACAAGTCGCACAATGGGCAGATGACCACTACGTCGAGTGACGGGCGGCGGACGCCGGACGCCCGGCTGCTCGTCGTCGAAGACGAGCCCAACATCCTCGAACTGCTATCGGCGAGCCTGCGGTACGCGGGTTTCGAGGTGGTCACCGCCGCGGGAGGCACGGAAGCGGTGCAGGCCGCGCAGCGGCACCGGCCGGACCTGATCGTGCTGGACGTGATGCTGCCGGACATGGACGGATTCGACGTCATCCGGCGGCTGCGGGGCGGCGGGGCCAGGATCCCGGTGGTGTTCCTGACCGCGCGAGACTCCACCGAGGACAAGGTCCGCGGGCTGACCCTGGGCGGCGACGACTACGTCACCAAGCCGTTCAGCCTGGAGGAGGTGATCGCCAGGATCCGGGCGGTGCTGCGCCGGACCAGGGGCGACGGCAGCGAGCCGCCGCCGCGGCTGAAATTCGGCGATCTGGAGCTGGACGAGGACAGCCACGAGGTCTGGCGCGGCGGCCAGCAGATCCAGCTGTCGCCCACCGAGTTCAAGCTGCTCAGGTACTTCATGGGCAACGCCAACCGGGTGCTGTCGAAGATGCAGATCCTCGACCATGTCTGGGACTACGACTTCCGCGGCGACACCGGCATCGTGGAGTCCTACGTCTCGGTGCTGCGGCGGAAGGTGGACACCACCGAGCCGCACCTGCTACACACGCTGCGCGGCGTCGGTTACGTGCTGCGGCTGCCGTCTTCTTAGCGCCCCATGTCCTTATGGCAGAGCCCTCGCCCCTCAAGCGCTCCTGGCAGTCGCTCCAGGAGTTGCCCGGCCGCACCCCGCTGCGCGTCAGGCTGGTGGCCGCCGTCCTCGCGCTGGTGGCCGTCGCGCTCGGGGTCATCAGCATCGTCGGCATCTCGCAGCTCGAGCGGCACCTGCTCAACCAGTACGACGCCACGCTGCAAAGCTACGTCGGCCAGGCGACCCACGACACGGCGCAGTATGTAGGCGGCGCGAGCCCCACGTACTCGTCTCAGGGCTACGTCATATGGGTTCCGGCGGGCGGCAGGCCCGAGACCGTGCTGGCGCAAGCCCAGGGCTTCCACACGGCCACCGGCTACCCGGCGCAGCCTCAGGTACTGCCGGGGCCCCAGGTTCCGGCCAGCCCAGCCTGGCTGACGGCGAACAACGGCAATTTTGTGACCGTTCCGGCCGTGTCGGGCGGCGGCCGCTGGCGCCTGCTGGTCGAGGCGGTCTCGTTCGAGAGCCCGAGCGGGGTCACGAACGGCAGCGTGATCGTGGCGGTGGATGTCACGAGCGTCTACGGCGCGATCAGCCAGCTGACGTCCCTCGACGTGATCGTCAGCGCGCTGCTGCTGCTCGTCATCCTCATCGTCGGGATCGCGGTGGTCCGGGCCAGCCTGCGCCCGCTGACCGACATCGAGAAGACGGCGGGAGCCATCGCCAAGGGCGACCTGACCCGCCGGGTGCCCGATCTGGACCCTCGAACCGAGGTCGGACGGCTGGCCCAGTCGCTCAACGCCATGCTCTCGCAGATCGAGGCGGCCTTTGACGCCCGGGCGGAGTCGGAGTTTTCCGCCCGGCGCTCCGAGCAGCGGATGCGCCAGTTCGTCGCCGACGCCAGCCACGAGCTGCGGACCCCGCTCACCGCGATCCGGGGTTACGCCGAGTACTACCGGCAGCGCGGCGGGCTGGACGAGATCCCCGGCGGCCCGGCGCGGCCCGCTCTGGGCAACGGCGCCGATGCCGCCGCGCCGGAACGCTGGCCGGCCGAGCCGAGCCATCAGGCGAACGGGCCGCTCGGGCGGGCCGAGATGGACCGGATCATGCAGCGGGTGGAGCAGGAGTCGTCCCGGATGGGCGTGCTGGTCGAGGACATGCTGCTGCTGGCCCGGCTGGACCAGCAGCGGCCGCTGGAGCGGGGCACGGTGGACATGCTGACGCTGGCCGCCGACGCGGTCAACGACGCCCGGGTGATCGCGCCCGGCCGCAGCATCAACCTCACGGTGGGCTCCGGCGCCGCGCTGCTCGTGGTCGGAGACGAGGTCAGGCTCCGTCAGGTGGTCGGCAACCTGATGAGCAACGCGCTGAACCACACGCCCGAGGGGACCCCGATCGATGCCCGGGTCCGGCTGGGCGACCTGGACGAGTGGCGCATCGCGGCGGCGAACGCGGGCCGGGCCGAGATAGCGGCCGCCCGCCCGAGCGTCCGGCCCACCCCGGCCGTGGTCTTCGAGGTGGCCGACCGCGGCCCGGGGCTGACGCCGGAGCAGGCCGAGCACGTGTTCGAGCGGTTCTACCGGGGCGACCAGGCCCGGACCAGGAAGGCGGGAGGCACCGGCCTCGGCCTGGCCATCGTGGCCGCGCTGGTGGCCGCCCACGGCGGCGCCGTGTGGGTGGAGTCCCCGCCGGGCGGCGGCGCCACGTTCCACATCGCGATCCCGCTGGCGCCGGAGGCCAGGAACAGCGGGCCGGAACCCGAAGACGCCACCGACCCCGGCGGCGCCCTGCCCCCGGCCTTAGCCGGGCCCCGCTGGCGAACCTCCGGTCAAACACGGCGGGAGGAGGCGTCCCCGGGCCCCCTCCCCCCGGCGCCGCCCCCTCCGCCGCCTCCCCCCGCGACGGGCGGGTGAAACCCGCCGCGTCGTTAGCGCAGCACCACCCGGACCTCGTGGATGAAGTTGGCCGCGTAGCCGAGGCGGTTCCATTCCGGCTGCTCCGGCTGGACATCCCCGGCCAGGTCCGCCGCCCGGGCGCGGATCCTGGTCCCCCCCGCTCGCAGGCCGCTGGCCAGGAACTCCCACTGCTGCCAGCCGTGCGCAGCCGGCTCGCCGACCAGCCGCGCCTTCCGCCACGGGCCGTCGGCCACGCTCACCTCGACCCGGGCGACGGGGGCCGCGCCGGACCAGGCCAGGCCGCGGACGATCACGCCTCCGACCGGGAGTTCCTGGCCGTCGCCCGGCCGGGTGATGACGGCGCGAACCTTCTGCAGCCGCACCGGCTCCCGGGCGGCGACGCCGCCCCGGTCCCACTCGTAGACGTAGTGATTGGCCTGGAAGTAGCCGTCGAACGGCTCCGCCACCGCGCGGATGCCGGTGAGCCATTTGACCGAGGCGACCGCGTACCAGCCGGGGACGACCAGCCGGACCGGGTAGCCGTGGCGCACCGCCAGCGGCCGCCCGTTCATCAGGTACGCGAGCAGCGCGCCCGATTCGAGTGCGTCGCGGACGGTGAGGCTGCGCTCGAACCGGATCTGGCCCGGCGCGCCGTCCACCTGACCGTGATCGGCCCCGGTGAAGATGACCTCCCTCGCGCCGTCCTCGATGCCCGCCAGGTCGAGGACGTCCGCCAGGCGCGCCCCGGTCCACTCGGCGGTGCCGACGGCACCGCCTTCCCATTGCACGCCGGGGGTCGGCGGCCGGAACCGCGCGCGCCCGTTCCCGGCGCATTCGAGCGTGACCTCGACCGCCTGCGCGGGCAGCCGGGTCAGCTCGGCCAGGCTCAGGCTCAGCGGCCGGCGCACCAGGCCGCCGACGTCGAGCCGCCACGCCGCCTCGTCGAGCACCGGGAGCGGAAAATGGCTGCGCCGGAAGAACCGCGCCGTCGGCGTGACCTCCCGGCCGAGATCGGCGGGGCGCGTCTCGCAGTTCAACGATTCCGCCTGGTGCACGATGAGCCCGGCCTGGGCGGCGATGTCGCGCTCATGCCGGGTGTCGGCCTCGGGCGCCGCCCGGTCCGCGGAGCGCGCCGGCCCGAGATTCAGGATGGTCATGACCAGCCCCTTGCCGTGAGGTCGCCGTCGAGCCTGCATCCTATCACACCTATCGGAATTATCGACAAATAACGCTCCGTCGCCTTCCCTCGCGTTCCGTCCGGCCGGACTGGCTGCCTTGGGCGGCCGGCGCCCGCTCAGTCATGATGTTATGCGCAGCGCGGCGCGGGCCGCCTCCAGCGCCGCCGCGCGGTACGCCGCGCCGAACAGGCAGACGTGCACGAGCAGCGGATGCAGCTGGTGCAGCGGCACCCGGTCCCGCCAGCCCGCCGCGAGCGGCCCGGCCTCCTGGTAGCACGCGATGATGCGGGCCAGGAACGGCGCGCCGAACAGGGCCAGCATGGCCAGGTCGGTCTCCCGGTGCCCGCCGTGGGCGGCCGGGTCGATCAGCCAGCCCCGGCCGCCGGACCACAGGACGTTGCCGCTCCAGCAGTCGCCGTGGATCCGGCTCGGCGCCTCGGCGGGCCCGGCGATGTCCTCGGCCCGCGCGGCCACGGCCTCGACCAGCCGGACGTCCGCCCCGGTCAGGGTGCCCGCGTCCCTGGCGATGCGGGCGTAGGGCAGCAGGCGTTCTTCGGCGTACCACCGCGGCCAGGAGCGGCCGGCCCGGTTGGACAGCGGCAGCCCGGCGATGGATCCCGGCCACGGCGCGCCGAACGTCTCAGGTCCCGCGGCGTGCATCCGGGCCAGGTCACGGCCGAACCGCTCCGCGGCCTGACGGCCTGGCGCCTCCTGCGGCAGCCAGGAGATCACCAGCGCCGCGTCGTCCCAGCCGAGGACCTCGGGAACCGGCACCGCTGCTGCCTCGCCGAGCCAGCGAAGGCCGAGCGCCTCCGCCTCGAAGCCGGCCGTGTCGCCAGCCATGCCGCCGGCCGAGGCGCCGCCGGCCCAGGCGCCGCCGAGCTTGGCGAAGACGACCCGGCCGCCGGCCAGCGTGGCACGGTAGTGCCGGACGCCGTGCTGCCCGCCGATGGCCTGGCACTCGGTGACGGCCGCGGCGAGCAGCCGCTCCAGCCGCTGCCGGGCCAGGGGATCGGTCCATCCGTCGGTCAATCCGATGGCCCCGGTGCCGCCGACCCGTCCGCCAGCACCCGTCCGAGCCGGCCGGCCAGGCCGCGGGCGGCGGGCAGGATCAGGTCGAAGACCAGCGCGTACTCCTGCGGCCCGCCGCCGTACGGATCCGGAACCTCCAGGTCGGTCCCGTCGCCACTCATGTAGCCGCCCATGTCTGCGCTCATGTCGCCGCTCCCATCGCCGCTCCCGGCCAGCGCGGGGTCGAAGGCGCGGAACATCGCCGTCCGCTCGGCGGCCTCCCGGTCGGGAGCCATCCGCCGCAGCCGGGCCAGGTTCGTGTCGTCCATGGCCAGCACCAGGTCATAGCGCCGGAACCAGGACCGGTCGAACTGCCGGGCCCGGTGCCGGGAACCGTCGTAACCGTGCCGGGACAGCTCCGCCCTGGCCCTGCCGTCCATGGGACCGCCCACGTGCCAGTCCCCCGTGCCCGCGCTGTCCACCTCGACCCGCCCGGACAGGCCCGCGCGGTCGAGCTCGGCCCGCAGGACCACCTCGGCCATGGGCGACCGGCAGATGTTGCCCAGGCATACCAGGCAGACCCGGTACGTCCCGGACGCGCGTCTGGGTGCCGGGACGTTCACCGCGGCACCACCGTGATCGGACATGTCACAAGCATGCCCGACGGGTTCAGCTGCGGCGACGCCTGCCACGATGGTGGGCATGCCCGCGGCCGAAACCTACCGGAAGCTGTCGTTCTGGCACGACACCGTGCCCGGGTCCCTTCAGCCCGGTGACCCGCTGGCCGGGGATCTCGAGGCGGACGTGGCGATCGCCGGAGCGGGGTTCACCGGCCTGTGGACCGCGTACTACCTGTCCCGGGCCGATCCGGGCCTGGCGATCGCCGTCTGCGAGCGTGACATCGCCGGCTTCGGCGCGTCGGGGCGCAACGGCGGCTGGTGCTCCGCCCTGTTCCCGGCCTCGCTGGCCAAGCTGGAGCGGATGGCCGGCCGGGACGCGGCGATCGCCCAGTACCGGGCCATGCAGCGGGCGGTGGACGAAGTGGGACGGGCGGCCGCTGCCGAGGGCATCGACTGCCACTGGGCCAAGGGCGGGACCGTGCAGCTGGCCCGGTCGGCCACCCAGCTCGGCCGGGCCAGGCAGGAGGTCGAGGAGGCCCGCTCGTACGGGTTCGGCGAGGAGGACCTGCGGCTGCTCTCGGCCGCGCAGGCCGGCGAGATGGCGCGAGCCTCCGGCGTGATCGGGGGAACGTTCACCCCGCACTGCGCCGCGATTCACCCGGCTCGCCTGGTCCGAGGGCTGGCCGGCGCGGTCCGGCGGCGCGGGGTCCGGCTGTTCGAGCGCACGCCGGTGCGGGAGATACGCCCCGGGGCGCTGGTGACGGCGTCCGGCACGGTACGGGCCCGGTACGTGATCCGCGCCACCGAGGGCTTCACCGCGCTGCTGCCCGGGCTGCGCCGCACGGTGGCGCCGGTGTACTCCCTGATGATCGCGACGGCGCCGCTGCCCGAGCCGGCCTGGGCCGAGATCGGCCTCGGGACCAGGCCGACCTTCAGTGACCTGCGGCACCTGATCGTCTACGGGCAGCGGACGGCGGACGGGCGGTTCGCGTTCGGCGGCCGGGGCGCCCCGTATCACCTCGGCTCGGCCGTGCGCCCGTCGTTCGACCGGGTCCCCGCGGTGTTCGCGGCGCTGCGGCGCACGTTGTCCGAGTTGTTCCCCGTGCTCGGCGACGTCGACGTCACCCACGGCTGGGGCGGCCCGATCGGCGTGCCGCGGGACTGGTGCGCCTCGGTCGGGCTCGACCGCTCCACCGGCCTGGGCTGGGCCGGTGGTTACGTCGGCGACGGGGTGTCCACGACGAACCTGGCCGGCCGCACCCTGGCGGATCTGATCACCGGGACCGACAGCGAGATCACCCGGCTGCCCTGGGTGGGTCACCGCTCGCCGAGGTGGGAGCCCGAGCCGCTCCGGTGGCTCGGCGTCAACGCCGGCCTGCACGCGATGGACTGGGCCGACCGGCACGAGGCGAGGACCGGGCGCCCGTCGCGGGCGGCGGCGGTGATGGCCAGGTTCCTCGGATCCTGACGCCGCGGCGGCCCGGCCGCCCAAGTGCGGACAGAATTCGCTATGCCAGCCCTGGGCTGCTACCATCACTGCGTCTCAAGCGCCGCTAGCTCAATTGGCAGAGCAGCGGACTCTTAATCCGCGGGTTCGGGGTTCAAGTCCCTGGCGGCGCACCCGTCCTGACCTGGGGTTTTTCCCAGGTCTTTCTTTATGCAGATGCCCGTTCGCGGGCCATGTGTGCTCCATGTTTGCTCCCGTGTTTTCGATGGTTTTCGAATTTTTTGAAACCGGGACCGTGGACCGCCCGGGTGATGGTCGGCTGGTTGTCCCCGCTGCTTTGTCGTCCCGGAGTTCAACGCGGCTTGTGGCGCAGCAATGACCTGGTGAGGTCCATAGCCTCGCCATGGTCTTTGGCCTGCGGCATAACGGCTGAGCTGAGAGCCGTCATGCGTGGGATCATTGCCTGATGCCGGGGAGCATGCGGGTCGTGGGGGTCACCG
>JASIJN010000358.1 GCA_030050125.1 Streptosporangiaceae bacterium
CCCGCAGCGCCCGGGCCAGCGGGTGGCGCGCGAGCCTGGTGACGGTCTCCCGCTCGCCGAGCAGCAGGCCGGCCTGCGGCCCGCCCAGCAGCTTGTCGCCGCTGGCGGTGACCAGGCCGGCGCCGGCCCGCAGCCAGGTGTCGGCGTCGGGCTCGTCGGGAAGGACCTGGCTCGGCCGCAGCAGGCCGGAGCCGATGTCGCCCACCACCGGCACGCCGAGGCCGGCCAGCTCAGCGACGCCGACCGAGGCCGTGAAGCCCTCGATCACGTAGTTCGACGGGTGCACCTTCAGGATGAAGGCGGTGTCGTCGCCGATGGCCTGCCGGTAATCCGCCAGCGCGGTCCGGTTGGTCGTGCCCACCTCGCGGATCCGGGCGCCGGTCGACTGGAGCAGGTCGGGAAGCCGGAACCGGTCGCCGATCTCGATCAGCTCGCCGCGGCTCACGATGATCTCGCGCCCGGCGGCCAGCGCGGTGGCCGCCAGCACCAGCGCGGCCGCGTTGTTGTTGACCACGTGCACCGCCCCGGCCGCCGGGACCGCCCGCGCGAGCGCGTCCAGCGCGCCCGCTCCGCGTCGGCCGCGCTTGCCCGAGGCCAGGTCGAACTCCACGTCCGTGCAGCCCGCCGCGGCCTGCACCGCCTCCCGCGCGGCCGCCGACAACGGGGCCCGGCCGAGGTTGGTATGCACCAGGACGCCGGTCGCGTTGATCACCGGAGTCAGGGTGGCGGCGGTCGGCGGGAGCGAGGCGGCCGCCGTGTCGGCGACACCTGCCGGGCTGATGGCCCCCGAGCGGGCCAGCTCCTGGGCCCGGACCACCGCGGCCTTGACCAGCGTCGCACCCAGCCGTTCCCGCGCCGCGGCCAGGCGCGGGTCGGCGAGCACGGCATCGGTCCTGGGCACGTGCCGGCGCGGGTCCACAACCGCGACACTACGCCGCCCGCACGCCCGGGCCGCAGATTACATTGGACGGCATGACGCGCCCGGACGAATTCCGGCTCACCCAGTACGCACGCGGCGGCGGCTGCGCCTGCAAGATCCCGCCCGGCGAGCTGGAGGAAACGATAAAGAAGCTCGGGCCTGCCGGGCTCGGCCCCGACCTGATGGTGGGCGTCGAGAACGGTGACGACGGCGCCGTGGTCCGGGTCAGCCCGGGCATGGCGGTCGTGGTGACGGCCGACTTCTTCACCCCGGTGGTGGACGACGCCTACACGTTCGGGCGGATCGCCGCGACCAACGCGCTGTCCGACATCTACGCGATGGGCGGCGAGCCGCTGGTCGCGGTGAACCTGCTCGGCTGGCCCCGGGACAAGCTCCCGACCGAGCTCGCGGCCGAGGTGCTGCGCGGCGGCCTGGACACCGGCCGCGCGGCGCGCTGTCACGTGGCCGGCGGGCACAGCATCGACGATCCCGAGCCCAAGTACGGGATGGCGGTCACCGGGACCGCGGACCCGGCCGCTCTGCTGCGGATCGACGCCGGCCAGCCGGGCCTGCCGCTCAGCCTGACCAAGCCGATCGGCTCCGGCGTGCTCAACGCCTGGCACAAGGCAACCGGCGAGGTCAGCCCGGCCGCGATCGAGGTGATGACGACGCTCAACGCCGAGGCCAGCCGGCTGGCCCTGGCCGCCGGGATCACGTGCGTCACCGACGTGACCGGGTTCGGCCTGCTGGGCCACCTGTTCAAGCTGGCCAGGGCCAGCGGGGTCTCGGCGGTGGTCGACCACGCGGCGGTGCCGCTCATCGACGGCACCCGGGAGGCGGCGCGGGCCGGGTACATGCCCGGCGGCAGCCGCCGGAACCTGGACTGGGTGCTCCCGCACACCGACACGGGCGGCGTCGCCGAGGAGGACCTGCTGCTGCTCGCGGACGCGCAGACGTCGGGCGGGTTGCTGGTGGCCGGGGAGCTGCCGGGGGCGCCGGTGATCGGGGAACTGGTCCCGCGCCAGGACAGCGTGCTGATCATCCGCTAAGCCTTCGGCGTTCGGGCAGGTCATCGCGCGGGTAGGGCTTGCTTCAGTACCGGCGGCGGACGGAGAGAGGCCAGATGCCTGACACCAAGCGCTTCCTCCAGGGATCGTTCGCGCCGGTGACCGAGGAGATTACCGCGTTCGACCTGCCGGTCACCGGCACCGTGCCAGCCGGGCTGACCGGCCGCTACCTGCGCAATGGCCCGAACCCGCTCGGCCTGGACGACCCGGACTACCACTGGTTCCTGGGCGCGGGCATGGTGCACGGCGTCCGGCTGAGGGATGGCCGGGCCGAGTGGTACCGGAACCGCTGGGTCCGCTCCAGGGCCGTGGCCGGGGCGCTCGGCGAGCAGTGGCCGGGCGGCCCGGTACACGAGAACATGGACTTCGCCGCGAACACGCACGTCATCTCCCATGGCGGCCGGACGCTCGCCACCGTCGAGGCGGGCCCGCTGCCGTATGAGCTGACCTACGAGCTGGACACCATCGGCCCGTCTGACTTCGGCGGCACGCTTCCCGGCGGATTCGCCGCGCACACCAAGCTCGACCACCAGACCGGCGAACTGCACGCGATCGCCTACTTCTGGGCCTGGGACCACGTCCAGCACGTCATCGTCGACCCGAAGGGCCAGGTGATCAGGACCACCGACATCGGTGTCCCGGACGGGCCGATGATGCACGACTTCGCCCTGACCGGCGCCTACGTGGTCCTGCTCGACCTGCCCGTCACGTTCAGCCTCAAGGCGGCCTCCTCCGGCCGCGAGCTGCCCTATGTGTGGAACCCCGACCATCAGGCGCGCGTCGGGCTGCTGCCCCGCGACGGCGGCGGCGGGGTGCGCTGGTTCGATATCGCCCCGTGCTGGGTCTTCCACTGCCTCAACGCCTACGACGACGACGGCAGGGTCGTCATGGACCTGTGCCAGTACCGGGACTCCTTCGACGTCTCGACGCTCTGGGCGGCGCACGGGCCGGTGACCCTGGACCGGTGGACCATCGACCCGGCGGCCGGCCGGGTGACGCAGCAGCGCCTCGACGACCGGGGGCAGGAGTTCCCCCGGGTCGACGACCGGATCGTCTCCCGCCCGCACCGCTTCGGTTACAGCGCGGTCATCGGCGAGGTCACCCGGGCCATCACGGTGGCCGGTGACTTCTCCGACGACGCCTTCTCCAACGCGCTGCTCAGGCACGACCTGCAACGGGGCACCACCGAGGCCCGGGAGTTCGGGCGCGCCGCCACGGTCGGCGAGGCGGTGTTCGCCCCGTCGTCGCCGGATTCCGCCGAGGACGACGGCTATGTCATGGCATTCGTGCACAACCCCGAGCGGGGTGCTTCGGACCTGGTGATCCTGGCCGCCCAGGACTTCCTGGGCGAGCCGGTGGCGACCGTGCACCTGCCCGCCCGGGTGCCGCTCGGCTTCCACGGCAGCTGGATGCCGGACCGGTAGCCCCGCCCTGCCCGGGCCGCGGCCTTGGCGCTAACCCGGCCTGCTCCGCTCCCGGCGCAGGGCCGCCTGGAGGACGGCGATCCGGTCGAGCAGGTCGGTGACCAGCCCGATGGCCGCGTAGTTCAGGGCGAACCCGGCGCGCAGGCGCTGGATCCGGGCGACGGCGGCGAGCTGACCGGGCGCGAACCACAGGCGGCCGCTGGCATCGGACGTGGCATCGAGAATGCCGAGGGCCACGAACCTGCGGATGAGCTCGGGGTGCACGCGGGCCGCCGCCGCGAATTCCTCGAGATCGAGCCGCGACGCTCGCACCAGGGCATAGCTCACCGCCGCCTCCTCGGATCGAACTCGGACACGGCGGCCAGGCGCTCGAAGAGGTCCCGCTCCGCCTCGGTCGGCCGGGCCGGGACCATGATCCGTGCCTCGGCGAACAGGTCGCCCGGCTGCCCGCGCGGATTGGGCAGGCCCCGGCCGCGCAGCCGCAGCCGCCTGCCGCTCGACGTGCCTGCCGGGACGCTGACCTTGACCTCCCCGCCCGGCGTGCCCACCGCGACCGACGTGCCCAGCGCGGCCTCCCACGGGGCGAGGCGCAGCTGCACGTGCAGGTCGCGGCCCTCCAGCCGGTAATCACGGTGCGGGGCGATCCGGGCCAGCAGGTACAGGTCGCCGGGCGGGGCTCCGTCGCCGCCGCGGCCGCCCTGGCCGGCCAGGCGGATCCGCTGCCCGTCGGTCACCCCGGCCGGGATCGTCACGTCCAGCGACCGGGTGTCGGTGCCGCTGGTCAGCGTGATCGTCCGGCGGCCGCCGCGATAGGCCTCCTCGACCGTGAGCTCGATCTCGGCCTCCTGGTCGGCACCCGGGATCGGCCCCCAGCCGCGCCCGCCGCGCCCGCCGAACAGGCCGCCCAGCAGGTCATCGAGATCAATGTCGCCGGCCCGGGCCCCGGCGCCGGCCCCGCTCCGGGCCTGCCTCCAGGCCCGCGGGTCCGCGTCCTCGGGCACCTGCCGGAAGTCGGGCCCGAAC
This sequence comes from Streptosporangiaceae bacterium, assembly GCA_030050125.1. The sequence goes on from JASIJN010000358.1 coordinate 4,434, forward strand.
GCGTCGTAGCGGCGCCGGGTCTGCGGATCCGACAGGACGCTGTAGGCCTCGGAGACGTCCTTGAACCGCTCCTCGGCCGCAGGATCGGCGTTCACGTCCGGGTGGCTGGCCCGCGCCAGCTTGCGGTAAGCCCGCTGGATCTCGTCCTGGCTGGCGTTCCTCGGCACGCCCAGGATCTGGTAGAAGTCCCGGTCGCCGTCCGCCATCAGTCCGCCTTGGCCACCACGACCCGGGCGGGCCGCAGCTGGCGGCCCTCGTCGCCGTAACCAGGCTGCAGAACCTCGACGACCGAGCCCTCCGGCGCGTCCGGGTCCGGCCGGGTGGCCACGGCTTCGTGCCTGGCCGGGTCGAAGCTGGCTCCGAGGTCGTCGCGCCGCGGGAACCCCAGCCCGGCCAGCACGTGCAGGGCCTGCTCCCGCACCGCCCGGACGCCGTCCAGGAGCACGGCGGAATCGGCCTGCGGATGCGCCAGCGCGCGCTCCAGGTTGTCCACGACCGGCAGCCACTGCCGCGCGACCTCGGCCCGCCCCTGCTCCCGGGCCTCGCTCACCTGCCTGATGCACCTCTTGCGCAGGTTGTCCAGGTCGGCCAGGGCGCGCAGCCGCTGGTCCTCGAGTTCGGCGATCCGGGCCGCCATCTCGGCGGCCCGGGACAGGGGAGGGGCGTCGGGATCCTGCGGCCAGGTCGGCTCCTGCCGCGAGGTTTCCCCGGGCCAGGTGCCGGGATCGGGCCCGGACCGCGTGCCGCCGTCGCGTTCATTCATTGCTGGTGAATTCGGCGTCGATCACGTCGTCGCTGCTGTCGCGGGGCGGAGGGACCTCCTGCCCCGGCGGGACCGTGCCGGACGACGTGCCGAGGATCTGGTAGACCTGCTGCAGTTCCGCGGTCAGGGTGCGCAGCCGGTCCACCGGCGAGTCCTCCTTGAGCGCCTGCCGCCCGTCGGCGGCCAGGTTCTCGGCCCGGGCCTTCTCGTGCACCGGCAGCGAGTCGCCGCGTTCGGCCAGTATGTGCTCGACCTGGTAGGCCGCGGCGTCGAGCTCGTTGCGGGCGTCGGTGACCTCGCGCAGCCGCCGGTCCTCGTCGCGGTGCCGCTCGGCGTCGGTGACCATCCGCTCCACCTCGCTCTGGTCGAGGTTGGAGCTCTCGCTGATGGTGACCCGCTGCTCGGTGCCGGTGTCCTTGTCCCGCGCGGACACGTTCAGGATCCCGTTGGCGTCGATGTCGAAGGTGACCTCGACGTGCGGCATGCCGCGGGGCGCGGGCCGGATGTTCTCCAGCCGGAACCGCCCCAGCACCCGGTTGTCGGCGGCGCGCTCGCGCTCGCCCTGCAGGATGACGACGTCCACCGCCGACTGGTTGTCCTCGGCCGTGCTGAACACCTCGCTGCGGCGGGCCGGGATCGTGGTGTTGCGCTCGATGACCTTGGTCATCACGCCGCCGAGGGTCTCGATGCCCAGCGACAACGGCGTGACGTCGAGCAGCAGCACGTCCTTGACCTCGCCCTTGAGCACCGCGGCCTGGACCGCGGCGCCGAGCGCGACCACCTCGTCCGGGTTGACCGTCATGTTCGGGTCCTTGCCCCCGGTCAGCCGGCGGACCAGGTTCTGCACGGCCGGGATCCGGGTAGAGCCGCCGACCAGGATCACCTCGTCGATGTCGGAGTCGGTGAGCCTGGCGTCGGCCAGCGCCTGCTTGACCGGCCCGGTGGTCCGCTCGACAAGATCGGCGGTGATCTGGTCGAAGGTCGAGCGCATCAGCGTGGTGTTGAGGTGCTTGGGACCCGAGGCGTCGGCGGTGATGAACGGCAGGCTCACGGTGGTCTGGGTCACGGCCGACAGCTCGACCTTGGCCTTCTCGGCCGCCTCGAACAGACGCTGCAGCGCCTGCGGGTCGGCCCGCAGGTCGATCCCGTTGTCCCGCTGGAACTCGTCGGCCAGGTAGTCCACCAGCCGCCGGTCGAAGTCATCCCCGCCGAGGTGGGTGTCACCGGCCGTGGCCCGGACCTCCACCACCCCGTCGCCGATGTCGAGGATGCTCACGTCGAACGTGCCGCCGCCCAGGTCGAAGACGAGAACCGTCTCGTTCTGCTTCTTGTCCAGGCCATACGCGAGCGCGGCCGCCGTCGGCTCGTTGATGATGCGCAGCACCTCGAGACCCGCGATGCGGCCGGCGTCCTTGGTCGCCTGGCGCTGGGCGTCGTTGAAGTAGGCGGGCACGGTGATGACCGCCTCGGTCACCTTCTCGCCCAGGGACTTGGATGCGTCCTCGGCCAGCTTGCGCAGCACCAGCGCGGAGATCTCCTCCGGCGCGTACTGCTTGCCCCCGATGTTGAACCGGACCGCGCCGTCCGGGCCGGGGACCACGTCGAACGACACGGCGTTCCGCTCGGTCCCCACCTCGTCGTAGCGGCGCCCGATGAACCGCTTGGCCGAGTAGATCGTCGCCTTCGGGTTCAGGATCGCCTGCCGCCTGGCCAGCTGGCCCACCAGGCGTTCGCCCTGGGGCGTGAAGGCGACCACCGAGGGCGTCGTGCGCGACCCCTCGGCATTGGGTATGACCGTCGGCTTGCCGTTCTCCGTCGCCGCGATCACCGAGTTCGTGGTGCCGAGATCTATGCCGACTGCTGTTGCCATCGTTGCCCCCGTCATGGCTTCGGCCGTCCCCATAGGCCAGTTTTGTCACCGCTTCGGCACGTCGCATCGTCAGACCGGGTAGTTCTGGTTCACGCGCTAGCCGAGCTCGGCCACCAGCTCGGCCCGCGCCTGAGCCATCTGCCCGGCGGCTTCGGGGTCGGCCGCCGGGTAGGCCGGGTTCATGGCCCTGAGGTTCTGCACGACGATCGCGGCCGTGGCCAGGCGGGCGAACCACTTGTGGTCGGCGGGGACGACATACCACGGGGCCCAGCGGGTGCTGGTCGCGGACAGCATGGCGTCGAAGGCCCGCTGGTACTGCGCCCAGTGGTGGCGTTCCGCGACGTCGCTGGGCGAGAACTTCCAGTTCTTCTCGGGGTGGTCGATGCGCTTGAGGAACCGCTTGGCCTGCTCTTGCCGGGACAGGTTGAGCAGGATCTTGACCACGTGGATGCCGTTACCGGCGAGGTACTCCTCCCATCGGTTGATGTCCCGGTAGCGCCGTTCCCAGATGTCGCGTTGGGCCTTCGGCAGGCCCTCCGCGGCCAGCAGTCCCGGGTGCACCCGGACGACCAGGACTTCCTCGTAGTGGGACCGGTTGAAGATGCCGATCCGCCCCCGGGCGGGCAGCGCGGCCTGGCAGCGCCAGAGGAAATCGTGCTCGAGCTCGGCCGCCGACGGCTGCTTGAAGCTGCGGACCTCTACGCCCTGCGGGTTGACGCCGCTCATCACGTGCTTGATCGTGCCGTCCTTGCCCGATGCGTCGAGTCCCTGGAGCACGACCAGCAGGCCGAGGGCGTTCTGCGCCGCGAGCTTGTCCTGATACTCGGCCAGAAGCTGAACGCCCTCCTCCAGCCGGGCGCCGGCGTGCCGGCGCCTCAGCCCTCCGGTGCTGGCCGGATCATGGTCGCGGCTCAGCCGGACGGGGGTGCCCGGTGGCACGCGCAGCGGGTCGATGAGATCCCTCATGAAGCCAAGGCGCTTGTCCATGCCCCAACAATGCCCGGCGCGCATGAAAGGCGTATCACCGGCATCGCCGGCCCGGCGTCGCACCCGGTGTCACACCCGGGCATAGTCCTCTATGTCCTGCTCGAAGTCGGCCACGAGCTCCGGGGTGAGCGTCCGCCGGGTCATGGCGATGGCCTGCCGGACGTCGCCGGTGGTCACCTGCTCCTCGCCGCTCTCGAACAGGACCCGCTCGAACGCCAGTTGCGCCGTCCGGCGCGCGGCGAACTCGATGTCCGCCGGCGTGAACAGCCGCGACTCCTCCACGATCGCGGCCATGTCGAGATCACGGTGCGGAATCGCGGACAGGTAGCGGTCCCAGATCGCCTCTCGCGCGGCCGGGTCGGGCGGGCCGATGGGGATGACGTAGTCGAACCGGCCGTGCCGCAGGAACGCGCTGTCCAGGGCGCGGACGGAGTTGGTGGCACATATCAGCAGACGCTCGTCTTGCTCGCGGAACGGCGGGATGAGCTTGAGCATCTCGTTCGTCACTCCCTGGGCGGCCGAGGCCGTGCGCGGCTGGCGCATCCCGGCGATCTCCTCGACCTCGTCGATGAACAGCAGGACCTTGTCCAGCTCGGCGACGAGAGAGAACGCCTCCCGCAGGGCGGCAGCCAGGCCGGCCGGCGACTCGCCGGCCATCCGCGACGGGAACAGCTCCACGAACGGCCAGCCGAGCCGCGATGCGACGCCCTTGGCGAAGGTGGTCTTGCCCGTTCCCGGCGGGCCGAACAGCATGATGGCCCGCGGCGGCACCAGCCCGAGGCGCTCGGCCAGCTGCGGCTGGGCCAGCGGCAGTATGACGTGCCGCTCGATCAGCTCCTTCTCTCTGATCATGCCGCCCAGCTGGTCCCAGGCGCCGGCCCGCACCATGCGCCCGCCGAGCTGGCCCAGTATCCCGGCGCTGCCCGGGTCCACCGGCTCGACTCGCTCGTAGAGGACCATTCCTCGCCGGGCCTTGTATCCGGCATGCTCCAGCGCCAGCGCGCCGATCTCGCTGTCCTCCGCGAGCAGGCACTGGATCCGGTGTACGCCGGCCGCCACCAGCCGCCGCTCCAGCTCGCCGAGCATCGCGCTGCCGATCCCGCGATGCCGCCAGTTGGCGGCGAGGCTGATCCGCATGACCCAGGCCCGGTCGACCACGACGGTCGCCAGCGCGACCCCGACCACCTCGTCGCCCACCACCGCGGCGACCGCGGGCTCGTGCGAGCGGGCCGCCGCGATCAGGTCGGACAGGCCGAACGCGGGCGCCTCGCTGCTCGCCGCGGGGTTGTCCCACAGCCGGACGGCGGCATCGAGGTCGTCGCCGTGAAGATCACGGATTCGCCAGGTCGCCATCGCCTCAGTGTGCCCTACCGGGCGCCGTCGGGGCGGTGCCGGACGGGCGGGCGGGCCGATCGTAGGGTGGACGAACGCGGTTACTTTCTGCGAAGGGGGATATGGAATGCGTAACCTCAGGCTGGTGGCAGCCGGCCTCGGCGGCGTTGCCGTCCTGGCGCTGACGTACGGCAGCACGCTGCCGGCCAGCGCTGCCACCGCCAGAACCACGCCGGCGGCGGTCCACGCCGCGGCGAGCCCCAGCGCCACCAGCCAGCTCATGGCTCGCAAGATCGGCAAGGTCGACGTGATCACCGACTCGAAGGGCTTCACGCTCTACTCGTTCGCCCTGGATACCTCGGCCAAGTCGAATTGCAACGGCTCGTGCGCCCGCTACTGGCCGCCGCTGACGGGGCCCGTCACCGCCGGGCCCGGCGTCACCGGCAAGATCGGCACGATCAAGCGGTCCGACGGCTCGACCCAGGCCACCTACAACGGCCACCCCCTGTACACCTACATCGGGGACAGCAAGCCGGGGCAGGACGCGGGGAACGGCCTCAACCTGTCCGGCGGGGTCTGGCACGTCGTGCCGGTCTCCGCGAAGGCCGCCGCGCCGGCCCCGAGCCACAGCACGTCGGGCGGCGCGGGCGGCTACTGACCGCCTTACCAGCTCCCCGGGAGCCGCCGGCCCGGCGTACCCTGGCCGCGGGCAGTCTGGGCACGACCGGGCGGGAGGTGTCGGCTGTGGAGTCGTTCGCGGGAAAGCTGGCCGTGGTGACCGGCGGTGGCTCGGGCATGGGCCGCGAGCTGGTCCGGCAGCTGGCGGC
>JASIJN010000359.1 GCA_030050125.1 Streptosporangiaceae bacterium
GGCCGGCAGCGCGAGTTCGCCGCCGGGGTGGCCGCGGTGGTCGCACTCGATGCCGCGGTGTCCTGCGCACAGCAGTGCATCCAGGTGCTCGGCGGGATCGGCTACACCTGGGAACACGAGGCTCACCTGTACTTCCGGCGGGCGCTGTCGCTGCGGGCACTGCTCGGCCGGCCGGGCGAGTGGGCGGAGCACATGGCCGGACTGGCCATGTCCGGGGTCAGCCGCCCGGTCCAGGTGGAGCTCCCCGGCGGAGACGCGCGGCTGCGGGCACAGATCCGCGAGGAGCTGTCCGTGATCGCCGGGCTGTCCGGCCCGGAGCGCGCCCAGCGGCTGGCCGCCGACGGGTGGGTCGTGCCGCACCTGCCGCGTCCGTGGGGACGGGACGCCAGCGCGCTGGAGCAGGTGATCATCGCCCAGGAGATGCGGGCGGCCGGGGTGCGGCCGCCCGGCCTGGCCATCGGAGCCTGGGTGGTCCCGGCGCTGATCCAGTACGGGACCGCGGAGCAGCAGCAGCGGTTCCTGCCGCCCACCCTGCGCGGCGACTACCTGTGGTGCCAGCTGTTCAGCGAGCCGGGCGCGGGCTCGGACCTGGCCGGGCTGAGCTCCAAGGCGGTGCGGGCCGACGGCGGCTGGAAGATCACCGGGCAGAAGATCTGGACCTCACTGGCCAAGCAGGCCGCCTGGGCGATCTGCATCGCCCGCACCGACCCGGCGGCGCCCAAGCACGACGGGATCACGTACTTCCTCGTGGACATGTCGTCCCCCGGCGTTGAGGTGCGCCCGCTGCGGGAGATCACCGGCGACTCCCTCTTCAACCAGGTCTTCCTCGACGAGGTATTCGTTCCCGACGACCGCGTGGTTGGCGAGGTGAACGGCGGCTGGCGGGTGGCCCGGACGACGCTGGCCAACGAGCGGGTGTCGCTCTCGCAGAGCTGGACCTTCGGCTGCGGCGTCCCCGAGTTGCTCAGCGTGGCCCAGGTGGCCGCCGACGCGCCGCTCGAGCAGGTGGGAACGCTGGTCTGCCAGGGGCACGCGATCGACCTGCTCGGACTGCGGGTGACCCTCAAGCAGCTCTCGGGCACCGAGCCCGGCGCCACGGGCAGCGTCCGCAAGCTGCTCGCCATGCAGCACGCTCAGCAGGTGGCGGAACTCTGCTACGAGATGTCGGGCACCGGCGCGGCGCTCGGCGGCCCGGGCGGCGCTGCGGTTACCTCCGGCACGCCGAACGGGGTGCACTGGGCCAGGCAGGTGCTGATGACGCAGGCGCTCACGATCGGCGGCGGCACGACCGATATCCAGCTGAACATCATCGGCGAACGGATACTGGGCCTGCCGCGCGACCCGGAGCCGCCCACCGCGTAGCGCGGCGACACCGCGTAGCGCGGCCACACCGCGGGGCGGGACAGCACCGCCTCGGGCAAAAGCACGGTCACAGGCGAGGCAAACTCTCGACCCGCCGGCCACGGCAGCCGCTCTCAGGCTGGCTGCCGCGTTAGCCTACGAGGAACGGCATCCCGGGGGAGCTGATGACCGGCAATGACGACGGCGCGCCGGGCGGCGGACCAGCCCCCCGCGGCGGTGAGGGCACGCCGTTCCCCAGATCGGTGTCCTCGCCCGACTCGCCCTCGGCCGACACCCCCGGCCCGCGACCCGGTTACTACCCGCTGTCCCCGGCCGATCATCCGAGGTCTGCCGACCACCCGGCGCCTGCCGGCTCCTCCGACGCTGGCGCACTCGGCGCCGGCCGGACCAGGCACGCCGGAACACGGCGAAGGAACGCGCCGGCGCCCGCGCAGCAGCAGCTCATGGCGCGCATCACGGCGAGCCGCAAGGCCCGGCAGCGGCGCGCCCTGCTGATGGCGGCCGGGGTGATCTCTGCCCTGGTCATGCTGACCTCGGGCGGCGCCTGGGCGCTCACCAGCTATATCAACGGCCATCTCGGGCGGCTGAACGCCGGAACCGCCGGCACCCCGTCCAGCGGGCCGCTGAACATCGTGGTGGCCGGTCTTGATGAGCGGGCCGGCCTGACGCCGCGCCAGCAAGCCCTCCTGCATGTGGGCACCAACTCGGGCGAGACGAACACCGACACGCTGATGGTGGTGCACGTGCCCGCCGACCGCCGCTATGTCCGCGTGGTCAGCCTGCCCCGCGACTCCTGGGTGAACATACCCGGCCACGGCATGAACAAGATCAACGCTGCACTCGGCCTCGGCGGGCCGAGCCTGATGGTGCAGACGATCGAGCAGCTCACCGGGCTGACCATCAACGACTACGTCGAGGTGAACTTCCTCGGCTTCGTCAAGGTGATCGACGCGCTCGGCGGAGTGAACATCTGCCTGCCCTACGCGGTCGACGACCCCGACAGCGGGTTGCACATCTCCGCGGGGCTACACCACGTGAACGGCATCACGGCCCTGGAGTTCGCCCGGGACCGGCATTCCTTCCCCACGTCCGACCTGGCCCGGATCCAAGATCAGCAGCAGCTGATCTCATCGGCGCTCAGCGAGGGACTCAAGTCCGGGGTGCTGGCCAACCCGGTCCAGCTGGAGAGATTCCTTTCGGCGACGACCTCCGCGATCCGGGTCGACCAGGGCTTCAACGTGGTAAGCCTGGCCGACGAACTTCGCGGGATCTCCCCCGGCGACGTGACGTTCACGACCGTGCCGCTGGCCAACACCAACTACACGACGCCGACCGGCGAGTCCGCCGTGCTGTGGAACCAAAGCGCGGCGGCCGCTCTGTTCAAGGAGATGAAGACCGACCAGCCGCCCGCCGCCCCGGACCACGGGGTCAAGCGGCCAGCGCTCCGTCGCGGCCAGGTAGCGCTCGATGTCTACAACGGCACCCATATCAGCGGGCTGTCCGCCGACACCGGGCGCCAGTTGGCCGCGCTCGGCTTCACGGTGCACCGGTCCGGCGTCGACTGGCCGGACCAGAGCCTGGCCCGGACGGTCATCCAGTATCCGGCCGGGCAGGAGGCATCGGCCCGGCTGGTCGGGCAGGTTCTGCCCGGAGCGGCGCTGCAGCAGGTGAAAGGACTGCCCAGGGTGAGGATCCTGCTCGGCGGCAGCGATCACACGGTCACCGCGCCGACGCCGAGCATCCCGGCTACGTCGAGCACATCAACCCCAGCCCAGTCCGCCCAGCCAGGCCAGCAGCGGACCGCGGCGCAGGACGCCTGCCGCTAGTCCGGCCGTCCTAGACCTGCGTGGTGGACTGGTCGGGCGGAGGGCCGGTCTCGCCTCCCTGGTCGGCCGGGCCGCCCTGTGGCGGCACGCTGCCGGAAGCCGGGCCTGCCTGCGCCTGGTCACCGGATTCGGGCGCCAGGTTGATGCCGTTCTCGGCCTCGTGCGTCTTGAGGTCGTTGATCAACTTGTCGATCTGGCCCTGAGCGTCCGGGCCACCTCGCCCGGTACGGTCCGCATAGACCGCCGCGCCCAGGTTGCGGAGCATGACGTCGGCACGCCGCTTCGCCTGGATGTCGCGCGCCGTCTCCTGGGTCTTCTGTGCCAGCACAGTCGCCTGCGCCTTGACTTTGTCCATAAGTCCCATGGCTGCCTCCGGAGATTAAAGGTTCCGTGGCTCACGGTTCGGGCGGGCCCCCTGCACCTACCACCGCTCTATTCGCCAGCTTAGGCCCCCGGACGGTGGCGCGATAGTCGCCCGAGACCGGCACCGGGATGCCAAGGCACCCCGCCGGTCGAGCGCAGGTTGTCCGGGCTGAACTCCCAGCTCAGAAGGGATCGATATTCCCGGGCCTCACTCAGAGTGACAAGAGTCATACCCGGTACGGCCGGGGATGCGCGGGATCTCGGCGCGGCGTTATACGTGCGATCCCCGTCCGGGAGCGCGTGCCCCCCCTTCCAGTGAACGCGCTTCTGTGCCTGCCCGGCACCTGGCTCGTCGCACCCCCCCCGCGACGGAGCGCAGGCCGCGCCACACCCCCTGCGCACGCACGCGCGCTAGTTCTGCGCGCGTGCGTGCCGGGCAGGCAGCGCCAACCGAGGCTCACCCTCCGGCCCGGGCAGTGCGCCCAGCCGGGCGACGGGGAACCAAGAAAGGAATACCTTTGCGGAGCTTTGCCCGTTTCCCCCGCCCGCTGCGACCCCGCCGCGCACTAGCCCTCACCCTCCTCGGCAGCGCCATCGCCGTTGCCGGCGCGGGCACCGCGACCGCCGCGACGGCCGGCCCGGGCGCCAGCCAGGCCCCGACCGTGGCTGTGCACGGCAGCACCACCCGAAACGTCACGGTGCCGGCGCACCTCGACGCCGCAGTGCAGGCCCAGGCCGGTAGCGCCGCTGCGCTCGGGGCCGCCACGCCGCAGGTGCTGACCACCTGGTCGGCGATCATGCACGCGGCGGCCGACCAGGCCAGCGGGCCGCTGCCCGCGTCCGACCGGCTGCTCCCCGCGCAGGTCAGCGGGCCGCAGTCGCAGATGTCGCTCAGCCCGGCCCAATGGGCCAACGCCGCCACGATCGTGCAGCAGGCCGTGGCCATGCACATGGGCCTGCGCTCGGCGGTGATCGCCGTGGCGACAGCGATGCAGGAGTCACAGCTGCTGAACATCGACTACGGCACCTACGACTCGCTGGGCCTGTTCCAGCAGCAGCCGGACATGGGCTGGGGCACCGCGGCGCAGGTCACCGACCCGGTCTACGCGTCGGACGCGTTCTTGAACGGACTGTCGCAATACCAGGCCAACAACCCGGGCTGGGCCACGCAGCCGCTGTGGCAGGCGGCCCAGGGAGTGCAGGACTCCGCCTTCCCCTACGCGTACGCCCAGTGGGAGGTCCAGGCCGCGCAGATAGTCGCCACCGTGGCCAAGGGCATGTTCTGATCCAAATCTCCCACCCCCTCCCCCGAGGCGTGCCCCGCCAGGAAGTTTCCTGGCGGGGCACGCGAGGCTACGGGACCGGGCCCGCGAGTCCGGGCTCAGCGTGCAGGTCCGCGGTCAGCGTGCAGGTCCCGGGTCAGCGTGCAGGTCCCGGGTCAGCGTGCAGGTCCCGGGTCAGCGTGCAGGTCCGGGGTCAGCGTGCAGGTCCGGGGTCAGCGTGCAGGTCCGGGGTCAGCGTGCAGGTCCGGGGTCAGCAACGTCCGGGGTCAGTCGCGTGCCGGGTCAGTCGCGGGCTGCGGCCAGCTCCCCGGCGGCGCCCCGGGTTACGGCCACCGCGTCCACCGCGACCGTGATCAGCTGGCAGCCGTTCTCCCGGTACAGCCGGGCGGTCGCCCCGTCCGAGGCGTGCACCCCGACCGGCTTGCCCGCCGCGGCGCACGCGGCCCAGATCCCCTCCAGTTCCTTCCGCAGCACCGGGTCGTTCGGGTCGAGCGCGCACCCCAGCGCCAGCGACAGGTCCCTGGGCCCGACGTAGATCCCGTCCACCAGGTCGACGGCCAGCGTCGCGCTGACGTCGGCGACGGCCGCTACCGACTCGGCCATCACAAAGCAGAGCGGCTCGGCCGTGGCCATGGTCCCGCCCGCGGACCGGTAGCCGGCCGGCGGGTACCGGCACGCCCCGGCGACCACGGCGGCCTGCTCCGCGGAGTCGACGTTCGGCACGATGACCCCCTCGCACCCCAGGTCGAGCGCGCGGCCGATGTCGGCCGGGTGGGCGTACCGCACCCGGGCGAGCGGCGTCGCGCCCACCTGCTTGATGGCCATGGTCAGCCCGGGCAGGTCGTGCTCGGTGGCGCCGCCGTGCTGCAGGTCGATGACGACGT
>JASIJN010000360.1 GCA_030050125.1 Streptosporangiaceae bacterium
TCTTCGTCGGCTCGGGCATCTTCAAATCAGCCCACCCCGCCGCCCGCGCCGCCGCGATCGTGAAGGCGGCCACGTTCCACGACGACCCCGACGTCATCGCCAAGGTATCCCGCGGGCTTGGCCAGCCCATGACCGGCCTCAGCCTGGACACGCTCCCGCCCGAGCAACGCTACGCCGGACGAGGCTGGTGACCCCGCCGCGGTGACCGGCTGCCGCCGGGCCGACGGCCAGCGGGCGGCCATGGCCGGGCGCCGCTCCAGCGGCCGCGCTCCGGAGGCCAGCGCCTTCTCGCCCAGCACCCGGCGGTAGGCGTCCTCGTAACGGGCCGCCATCAGCTCGGTGGTGAAGCGGCTCGCCACGTGCGCCTGGCAGGCGGCCGGGTCCAGTTCCCTGGCCAGCCCGATCGCCTCGGGCAGCTGGGCCGGGTGGTCGCTGATGATCCCGGTCACGCCGTTGACGATGATCTCGGGCACCGAGCCTCGCCGCAGCGCGACCACCGGCGTGCCGCAGGCCATGGCCTCGATCATGACCAGGCCGAACGGCTCCTCCCAGCAGATCGGGAACAGCACCGCGCAGGCCCGGGAGAGCAGGTCGCGCTTGACGGTGGCGTCGGCCACCCCGAACAGCTCGGTGTCACTGCCCAGCCGGGGCTTGATCTCCCGCTCCACGTAGGCGTGCTCGGCCGGCTCGCTGCACTTGCCGGCCAGCACGATCGGCAGGCCCGCGGCCCGGGCCGCGTCGATGGCCAGGTGCGGCCCCTTGGTCGGGTTCATCCGGCCGAGGAACAGCAGGAATGGCTCTTTGTCCGGCCGGAACGGGAACGTGCTGGCCCTGATCGCGTTGTGCACGGTGGCCGCCCAGGGCAGGGTGGGGGCGGTGGAGCGCTGCGCCTCGGAGATCGCGACCATGCGGACCGACCGGCCCAGGGCACGGTAGTACTCGCCCTCCTCGCTGACGACGGGGCCGTGCACGGTGATGATCGTGGGCACCCTGGTCCCGCGGCCCAGCAGCGGGCCGGCCAGCGTGTGGTCGTGGACGATGTCGACGTCCAGGTCGTCGAGCACCTCGGCCACCCGGGCCGCGTGCACCACCTCGGGAAACGGCTCGCCGAGCCGGTCGCTGGGCGGCTCCTGCCAGAGCGAGATGAACCGCTGCGCCCTGGTCAGGTGGCGGCCCGCGCCGATCAGCGTGATCTCGTGGCCGCGGGCGGTCAGGTCATCGACCAGGTCGGCGACCACCGCCTCGACGCCGCCATAGGCCGGCGGGGGGACGTCGAAGTAGGGCGGGGCGATCATCGCGATGCGGAGCGGGTCAGCAAAATCAGGAGTGAACGCTGCCGAGGACACTGCCTTCCTCCTCTTCTGTCCGCCCGACCCCGGCGGCATTCTTGTCCGGCCCGCTAAATGATCTTCCCAGGACGGCCCGGGCGGAAACCTCGCCCGGCCCTGCCCGCGCCCCGGTTCGCGGTCAGCGGACGCCGGTTTACCGGGTCAGACGGCGGCGGGGCGAAGCGCGGTCAGCGGGCTGCGGGCGCGGCGGATCAGCCTGAGGCCGTGCGGCAGGCCCTCCACCCGCCAGCCCTGCCGGGAGACGTCCACGGCCGCCGCGCTGCCGGCGATGCGCACCCCCTCGATCCGCAAAGGCATCAGCCGGGCGGGCACCTCCGGGTCGCACCAGACCCGCCCGGACGGGACCGCGGGCTCGAGCCGCAGCAGGGCCCGCAGCAGCAGGAACGGCGCCGCCGCCGCCCACGCCTGCGGCGAGCAAGAGGTCGGGTAGGCCACCGGCGAGGCGAAGTCGCCGCGGTCGAAGCCGCAGAACAGCTCGGGCAGCCGGCCGCCGAACCGGTCGGCCGCCTCCAGGATCCCGGTGGCCACCTGCTGGGCCTGCGGCACGAAACCGTAGCGCATCAGCCCCGCGGCGCAGATCGCGTTGTCGTGCGGCCAGACCGACCCGTTGTGGTAGCTCATCGGGTTGTAGGCGGCCGCGGACGTGGCCAGGGTCCGGATCCCGAACCCGGTGAACATCGGCCGGCTGACCAGGTGCTCGGCCACCGAGGCGGCCTTGTCCCGGTCCACGATCCCGGTCCACAGGCAGTGCCCCATGTTGGAGCCCAGGGCGTCGATCGGCCGCTTGTCGGCGTCCAGGCCGAGCGCGAAGTATCCCTGCGCGGGGAGCCAGAACGCCCGGTTGAACTCGCGCTTGAGCGCGCTCGCCCTCGCCGACCAGTGCCGCGCGGCCTCCTCGTCGTCCCGTTCCAGGGCCAGGTGAGCCCGGGCCAGGTAGGCGGCGTACACGTAGCCCTGGATCTCGGCCAGCGCGATCGGTGGCTCGGCGATCTGCCCGGAGACGAACGTGACGCCGTCGTAGGAGTCCTTCCAGCCCTGGTTGACCAGCCCCTGGTCGGTGGCGCGCTGGTACTCGACGAACCCGTCGCCGTCGCGGTCGCCCCGGCTGGTGATCCAGTCGAGCGCCCGGTCGGCATGGGGCAGCAGCTTGTCGGCGTCCTCGGGCGGCAGCCCCCAGCGGGCCAGTTCGCCGAGCAGCATGACGAACAGCGGGGTCGCGTCGGCCGTGCCGTAGTAGACGCTGCCGCCGCCCAGGGCCAGCGAGGCGTCCCGGCCGGACCTGGTCTCGTGCAGGATCCGCCCCGGCTCCTCCTCGGTCAGCGGGTTCTCGCGCTCGCCCTGCAGGCTGGCCAGCGTCCGCAGGGTGCCCAGGGCCAGGGACATGTCCAGCGGCAGCAGCATCCACGAGGTGATCAGCGAGTCCCGGCCGAACAGGGTCATGAACCAGGGCGCCCCGGCCGCGATCACCGCGTGATCCTCGTCCTCCGCGTCGTCCCGCCCGAAGATCCGCAGGGAGCCCAGGTCCTCGGTGCTGGTGGCGAACGTCGCGGTCACCTGCTCGTCGGCGGTGATCAGCAACGGGGTGCGGCGCCGCCAGTCGGCCAGCCGTTTGGCCGGGCCGGAGCGTTCGATCGCATCTCCCTCGGGGTAGCGCTGGACCACGTCCTGGCCGTCCAGGGACGGGGTGACCTGCAGCGAGGCGGTCCAGCAGGCGCCGCTCGGCACCACGACCTGCCAGGTGAGCAGCCCGGGGACGGCGGTCGGCCCGCCCGAGCCCGTGATCGAGACCACTCCGACGTTGCCCCCCCGGCGACAGCGCAGACGGAGCGTACCGTCCTGCGCCTTGATATCGACACTGTCGTCGTGCTCGCGGTCCTTGCCCTCCTTCACCTCGAACAGGTCGGCGAAGTCGCTGGACAGGGCGATGGTGAGGTGGGCCGCGGCCGCCTCGCGGCCCAGGTTGCGCAGGGTGATGTCGTCGCGCATGCCGTTGCCCACGTAGCGCCTGCGGATCAGCAGCAGCGTGCTGTCCGCCCGGCACGCGGCCGGCGGCCGCCGGGCCAGGAACGTGCAGGCGAACGGGTCGTTCGGCTGGACCGCGACCGGCTCGGGCAGGTCTCCGTCCAGCCGGAGCTCCAGCCGGGACAGGAACCGGGTATCGCGGAAGAACAGCCCCTGCGCGCCGCCCGGCACGATGTCGCCGGAGGCCTCGCTGATGCAGAACGTCGTCTCCTCCAGCACGGTGACCAGGCCACTGCCGGGCCTGCCGATCATCGGCGGGCCGCCGCTCGGCGTCCAGGCGTGTGTCATGCGCTGAGTGTGCCCAGGTAACCGCCCGGGGAAGACCGCGCCGCGTGACCGCGTTGCTTCTGGACGGTTAATCTCGGGTCAAACCCACAGCGCGCCTGGAGCTGATATCTCGTGACCGTCTTCCGCAGCGACGCCCGCGCCACCGCCCCGGCGCCGGGCCCGGCCATCGGCGTGCTCGCGATGCAGGGAGACGTGGCCGAGCACGTCAGGGCGCTGGCCGCGGCCGGGGCCCGGGCGGTGCCGGTGCGCCGGGCCGGGGAACTCGACGACGTGGCCGGGCTGGTGATACCGGGCGGCGAGTCCACCACGATCTGGAAGCTCGCGGTGATCTTCGACCTGATGGAGCCGCTGCGCAAGCGGCTGGCCGCCGGCATGCCGGCGTTCGGCTCCTGCGCGGGGATGATCCTGCTGGCCGATCGCGTTGAAGACGCTATCGCAGGCCAGGAGACGCTCGGCGGGATCGACATGACCGTCCGCCGGAACGCGTTCGGCCGCCAGGTCGACTCGTTCGAGAGCGACATCACGCTTCGCGGCGTTCCGGGCCCGGCGTTCCGCGCCGTGTTCATCCGCGCGCCGTGGGTCGAGGAAACCGGCGACGGCGTCGAGGTCATCGGAACCGAGCCCCGCACCGGTAGGATCGTCGCGGTCCGCCAGGGACCGGCGCTCGCTACCGCGTTTCACCCCGAGCTCACGCCGGACCTGCGTCTGCACCAGCTATTCATTGACATGGTAAGGGAACGATCATGAGCGGCCATTCAAAGTGGGCGACCACCAAGCACAAGAAGGCCGTCGTCGATGCCAAGCGCGGCAAGCTCTTCGCCAAGCTGATCAAGAACGTGGAGGTGGCGGCGAGGACCGGCGGCGGAGACCCGGCGGGCAACCCGACGCTGTACGACGCCATCCAGAAGGCGAAAAAGAACTCGGTGCCGAACGAGAACATCGACCGCGCCATGCGCCGCGGCGCCGGGCTCGAGGCGGGCGGCGCCACCTACGAGACGGTCACCTACGAGGGGTACGGCCCGGGCGGGGTCGCGGTGCTGGTGCAGGTGCTGACCGACAACAGGAACCGGGCCGCCTCCG
>JASIJN010000361.1 GCA_030050125.1 Streptosporangiaceae bacterium
GCCACCGCGGCCGAGGCCGAGCGGCGGAAGGAGTTCCTCGGCGAGGCGGGCGCCCGGCTGCTGAGCGCCGGCGTGGTCGGCGTGCCCGGCGACGTCCTCGACCGCCTGGAGCAGCTCGCGCAGGCCGGCATCGACACCGTCTACTTCCACATCTACGACGTGGACTACCTGGACCAGGTACGCCTGCTCGGCCAGGAGGTCGTGGCGCGTGCCCGCGGATGACCCCGGCTACCTGCGGATCGCCACCGAGGAGGCGTTCGCGACGCCGGAGATCCTGGCCGCGTGGCGCGAGATGCTGGACTCCGGGTCGGTCGACGACCCCGGGTTCCGCAGCCTGTGGGGCTTCTACCTGACCAGCGACGCCGAGCGGCCCAGGCTGCTTCGCGAGCGCCTGGTCGACCTCGGCGAGCGCCGCCTGGCCGACATGGACGCGGCCGGCATCGACCGCCAGATCATCTCGCTGACCGCCCCCGGCCCGCAGATCTTCGACGCCGACCGGGGGTCGGCCATGGCCGCGCAGGCCAACGACCAGCTGGCCGAGGCGTGCCGCCGCCGCCCCGACCGGTTCTACGGCCTGACCGCGATCGCGCCGCAGGACGCCAGGCGCGCGGCGGCGGAGATCGAGCGCGGCGCGCGCAGCCTCGGCTTCAAGGGCGTGATCCTCAACTCGCACACCCACGACGAGTACCTGGACGACCCGAAGTTCTGGCCCATCTTCGAGGCGGCGCAGGCCCTGGACACCCCGATCTACCTGCACCCGAACACCCCGTCCCGGGGCCTGATCGGCCCGCTGCTCGACGCCGGGCTTGACGGCGCGATCTTCGGGTTCGGCGTCGAGACCGGGCTGCACCTGCTCCGCATGATCGTGGCCGGGGTTTTTGACCGGTTCCCACGTCTCAGGCTCGTTGTGGGCCATCTCGGCGAGGCGTTGCCGTTCTGGCTAAGCCGCGTGGATTACATGCACGCGGCCACGGTTCGCGCGCGGCGGTACCCGCGCATGCGGGAACTCGAGGCGCGGCCGAGCGACTACCTGCGCCGCAATGTGTGGGTCACCAGCAGCGGCATGGCCTGGGCACCCGCGATCATGTTTACCCGGGAGGTGCTGGGCGGCGACCGGGTCCTGTACGCGATGGACTACCCGTACCAGTACGTGGCCGACGAGGTGACCGTGCAGGACGAGCTGCCGCTCAGCCCGGAAGAGAAGAAGGCCTTCTTCCAGACGATCGCCGAGCGCGTGTTCCGGCTCTGACCCCTGCCGGTCCGGGCCCGCGCCGGGGACGCCCGGGTGGCGGGGTCAGCCGAACGTGAAGTCGTAGGCCTGGACGCCGGGGGAGGCGCTCAGCTGCAGCACGCCCGACGTTTCCGAGCTTGCCTGGTACAGGGTGTAGAGCCGTGGTATTCCGGAGATCTTGATCGTCTGCAGGAGCAGGCCGTTCTCGGTGACGCTGAGCGTGCCGGAGCCGCCGATCACCAGGTACACGTCCTTGGCGAGGAAGCCCAGCTCCATCTGGGCTCCGGGGCCGGCCGTCGCTTCCTCGGCGTTGTCGGTCCAGGTACCGGACAGCCCGAGCGCGCCGAGCGGCAGCGAGGACGGGAAGCGGTACACGGCCGGAGTGTTCGGCACCACCTCGCTGGCCGGGTCCAGGTACTGTGCCCGCTCGTAGCCGACGTAGGTCTCCGGGCTCATCTCGCCGGTCGGGGTCAGGTTCGGTACGTCGGTCGGCGGCGGGAGCGCGCGGCCGGGATGGGCGGCCCGCAGCAGCTGGCGGATCAGCTGCTCGGTGGTCGAGTAGTCGCCCTCGCCGAAGTTGACGTGACGCACGTTGCCCTGGGCGTCGATCAGGTAGTCGGCCGGCCAGTACTCGTTGTCGTAGGCGTTCCAGGTCGCATAGTTGTCGTCGATGGCGACCGGGTAGCGCACGCCGAGCGCCGCGGCCTGGGACCGCACGTTCGAGACCACGTGCTCGAACGCGAACTCCGGGGTGTGCACGCCGACGACGACGAACCCGTCCTTGGCGTAGTCCCGGTACCACGCCTCGACGTGCGGCAGGGTCCGCTGGCAGTTGATGCACGAGTAGGTCCAGAAGTCGACCAGCACCACCTTGCCGCGCAGCTGCGTGATCGAGAGCGGCCTTCCGCCCGGGGTGTTCAGCCACGCGGTGATCCCGGTGAAGTTCGGGGCCGGGCCGCAGCTCACCAGCGACGCGGTCGAGGGGCAGCTGGTGAGGCTGGTATGCCGGGCCCCGGTGATCCCGTTGAGCTGGTCGCGGATGCTGGCCGAGCCCTGCAGCGCGTCGGAGTAGCTCGGGATGTCGCGCTGCAGCCCGGTGAACGCGTTGGCCGCGATGGCCACGGCGATGGCGATGAGCAGAGCACCGCCCGCCTGCCGGACCAGGGGCGCGCGCCGCCGGACCGAGGCGATCCGGCCGGTGAGCTGGCCGCCGGCCAGGGCGATCGCGAGCAGCGGGACCGCGGTCCCGACGGCGAACGCCGCGGTGAGGATGACGGCGGTCAGGCCCACCCGGTGGGTCGCCCCGACCACCGTGATCGCGGCCAGGATCGGCCCGGCGCACGGCACGTACACCAGGCCGAGGCCCAGGCCCAGCACGAAACCGCCGGCCCGGCCGCTTGGCCGGCGCCCCCCCAGCCTGGCGAACGGCCGCTCGAGCAGCGCGCCCACCGGCGGGACCAGGTAGCCGAGCCCGACCAGGGCCAGCAGCGCGATGCCCGCGTCCCGCAGCGAGTCCTGCGGCAGGTGCAGCAGCGACAGAACCTCCGAGCCGGCCAGCACCAGCAGGCTGAAGCTCAGCACCAGGCCGAGGACCGTGGCCACGGCCCGGCCCAGGTCGGCGCGGCCCAGGCCGGTTCGGCCCAGGTCGGCGCGGCCCAGGTCGGACGGCGACGCGGGTTCCTGCGGCCGAGACCCCGCCGTCCCGGCCGGCCCGGCCTCCTCCGGCCCAGACCC
>JASIJN010000362.1 GCA_030050125.1 Streptosporangiaceae bacterium
GGGCGCCCGCGGCGCCACCGCGCTGGCCATGGAGCGGGTGCTGCACCTGCCGGCCGTCGGCCCGGCGCTGCTGGCGGGCCTGCACGCCCGGTCGGTCGCGCTGCGCGAGCTGGACGGGCCGGGCGTGACGGTGGCCGGGAGCGATCGCGTCTGGGCCGACCGGTCGCTGACCACCGACCGCGGCTACCTGGATGACGTGGCCACGGGCTACGGGGCGGCCCTGTGGCGGGTTCCCCTCCTGAACGATCCCGGCCGGGCGGTACAGCAGATCAACGCCTCGATCGACGCGGCCACCCGCGGCCACATCCCGGACTTGCTGACGCCCGCCGAGGTGAACCGCGCTGGCTGGGTGCTGACCGACGCGCTGTACCTGCACGCGGCCTGGGCCTCGCCGTTCCAGGCCACCCAGACCATGCCCGGGCCGTTCACCACCGCGGCCGGCCGGAGGGTCAGCGCCCAGTTCTTGCACGGCAGCGGCTTCCGGGTGACCGATTCGGGCGGCTGGACGGCGGTGTCGCTCCCGTACCGCGGCGGGAAGCTGTCGATGATCGCGCTGCTGCCCGACTCCGGGTCCGGCGGCTGCCCGGCGCTGCCGCCCGCCACCCTGGCCCGCGTCGAGACGGCGCTGGCCGGCCGGGGCGGCGACCGGACCGCGATCTCGCTGCCCAAGGTCAGGCTGAGCTCCTCGGCCAGCCTGCGGGACCTGCTGACCGGCCTGGGCATGGGGATCGCCTTCGGCGGCAGCGCCGACTTCAGCGGGCTGTCCAGCCAGGCCTGCTGCATCGGCGCGGTGGTGCACGCGGCCACCCTGGCCGTGGCCGAGAACGGCACCGTGGCCAGCGCGGCGACCGGGGTCAGCGTCCTGCCGGGCGCCGCGCCGGTACAGCCGGCCGGGGTGGTGTTCGACCGGCCCTACCTGATGCTCGTGACCGATGCCGGCACCGGCGAGCCGCTGCTGCTGGCCCGGGTGGCCGATCCCGCCGCGTGACAGACTGGGGGCTCGTTCAGGACTCCCGCTGGAGGCCCCATGCTGCCCTGGTCCGCCGAGCTGGCCGGCCAGCTCGAACAACGCGTGATCGCCAGTGAGCTGCTGCGGGGCAACCCGCTGGGGGACCCGCACGAGCGGCCGCTATGGGTGTACCTGCCGCCCGGGTACGACGACGACCCGGACCGCCGCTATCCCGTGGTCTTCGTGATCCAGGGCTATGGCGGGTACCTCACGACGTGGCGGAACCGCAGCCCGTTCCGGCAGCCGTTCCCCGAGACGGCCGACGCGGTATTCGCCCGCGGGGAGGCGCCGGCCGCCCTGGTGGTCTACGTGGACGCCTGGACGTCCTATGGCGGCAGCCAGTTCGTCGACTCGCCCGGCACCGGGCGCTACCACTCCTACCTGTGCGACGAGATCGTGCCCTGGGTGGACGGGCGGTACCGGACCCTGGCCGGGCCCGGGCACCGGGCGATCATGGGCAAGTCCAGCGGCGGGTTCGGCGCGATGATCACCCCGATGCTGCGGCCCGACCTGTTCGGCGCGCTGGCCACGCACGCGGGCGACGCGCTTTACGAGCACTCCTACATGGGCGCGTTCGCCAGGGCGGCCCGGCTGCTGCGGGACTACGACGGCGACATCTGGCGGTGGTGGGACGAGTTCAGGTCGCGGGTCGCCTTCACCAAGGAGGCCGACAGGGTCCTGCTCGAGGTGCTCGGGGTGGCCGCCTGCTTCTCGGCGCACGAGGACGGATCCGTGGAGCTGCCGTTCGATCCGCGCACCGGCGCGGTGCGCGAGGACGTGTGGGAGCGCTGGCTGGACTGGGACCCGGTGCGGATGGTGCCGAGGTACGCGGGGGCGCTCCGGTCGCTGCGGGCGATCTGGATCGACGCGGGCACGAGGGACGAGCACTTCCTCGACCTGGGCGCGGAGGCGTTCCGTCAGGCGCTGCACGAGATCGGCGTCGTCGACGACGTGGTCAGGTTCGAGCTGTTCGACGCCGGGCACGGCGGCATCGACTACCGCTATCCGCTCTCGCTGGCCTGGCTATGCCACCGGATATCGGCCTGAAGCCTTTCTCTCGACGGGCTTGAACGATTCCCGCGGAGCGTACGTGGTGGTGGTGTACGCGGAGCGGGTAACCGTTACGAATGGAGAGGATACGATGCGTAATCGATGGTTGGCGGCTTCCGTTCTTGCCGCTGCCGCCGTCGTTGGGCTTGCGGCGTGTGGCAGCGCCAGTTCCAGCACGCCGAGCAGTTCCAGCACGTCCAAGCCGCCGGCTGCCTCCAGCACCAGCGGTACCGGCAGCACCACCAGCAGCACTTCCGCCTCGGCCGCCGGGCTCAAGCTCACGACGATCAGCGGCCACAAGGTGCTGACCGACTCCCAGGGGTTCGTCATCTACTGGTTCGCGAACGACACCCCGACCACGTCGAACTGCAACGGCAGCTGCGCCAGCTACTGGCCGCCGCTGACCGGCACCCCGAGCCCGGCCCCGGGCGTCACGCTGAGCGGCACGCTGGGCACGATCAAGCGGGCCGACGGCGTGATCCAGGCCACGTACGACGGCCATCCGCTCTACCTGTTCAAGAGCGACACCAGCGCGGGCACGGACAGCGGCAACGACCTGAACGCCTCCGGCGGGCTGTGGTGGGCGATGACCGCCTCCGGGGCGAAGATCAAGGCCAAGTCGTCCTCGTCCGGTTCCGGCAGCAGCGGGAGCAGCGGCAGCGGCGGCGGCGCTTACGGCTACTGATCGTCCGCGCCGCGTCATCGTGGCGGCGCCTCCCCTCGCCGGACGGGGGCGCCGCCACTGCCGCGGACCAGGCCGCGGCGGTCCCGCCCCGGGAGAACATGCCCGATAGCGGGTAGGAACCGCCCATGCAGGACACCCCCCAGGCCGGGCCGGCCGTTGCCCCCCGCGGCGGCCTGGTCCTCATCTACGCGGCGCTCATGCTGGCGATCCTGCTCGCGGCGCTGGACCAGACCATCGTGGCCACGGCGCTGCCCACGATCGTCGGCGACCTCGGCGGGCTCAGCCACCTGTCGTGGGTGGTCACCGCCTACCTGCTGGCCACCACCGTCTCCGCGCCGCTGTGGGGAAAGCTCGGCGACCAGTACGGCCGCAAGCGGCTGTTCCAGGCCGCGATCGTGATCTTCCTGATCGGGTCGGCGCTGTGCGGGCTGTCGCGCAGCATGTTCGAGCTGATCAGCTTCCGTGCCCTGCAGGGCCTGGGCGGCGGGGGACTGATCGTGCTGGCCCAGGCCATCGTCGGCGACGTGGTATCGCCCCGCCAGCGCGGCAAGTACCAGGGCGCGTTCGGCGCGGTGTTCGGCGTGGCCAGCGTGGCCGGGCCGCTGCTCGGCGGGTTCTTCGTGGACAACCTGGGCTGGCGCTGGGTGTTCTACATCAACCTGCCGATCGGGATCCTCGCGCTGGCCACGATCGCGATCGCGCTGCCCGGCACCGGGGCGCACCAGGCGCACAAGATCGACTACGCCGGGACCGCGCTGCTGGCGGCCTCGGCGACCAGCGTGGTGCTGCTGACCTCCTGGGGCGGCACCACCTACCCGTGGCTGTCCCCTGAGGTGTTCGGGCTCGGCGCCGCGGCGGTGATCCTGGCCGTGGGCTGGTGGCTGTCGGCCGGACGGGCCGCGGAGCCGGTGCTGCCGCGGCGGCTGTTCCGCAACCCGGTGTTCTCGGTCAGCGCGGGCATCAGCTTCGGCGCGGGATTCGCGCTGTTCGGCGCGACCGCGTTCCTGCCGCTGTACCTGCAGGTCGTGCGCGGGGTGACGCCGACGATCTCCGGCGTGTACCTGCTGCCGATGGTGCTGGGCCTGCTGCTCACCTCGGTGGCCAGCGGGCAGCTCATCTCCCGGTACGGCCGGTACAAGGTGTATCCGATCGTGGGGACCGCGGCGATGACGCTGGCCCTGTACCTGCTGTCCACGCTGACCGAGACGACCACGTCCGTGGTCATGGACGTCTACTTCGCCGTGCTCGGGTTCGGGCTCGGCCTGATCCTGCAGGTGCTGGTCATCGCCGTGCAGAACTCGGCGGATTACGCGGATCTCGGCACCGCCACGTCCAGCGTCACGTTCTTCCGCACGATCGGCGGGTCGTTCGGCGTGGCCATCTTCGGGTCGATCTTCTCCAGCCGCCTGGTCGCCAACCTGGTCTCGGCGCTGCACGGGGCGGCGCTGCCGCCGGGCTTCAGCCCGGCCGCGGCCCAGGCCAACCCGGCCGCGCTGAAGCGGCTGCCCGCGCCGCTGCGCGCCCACATCCTGCACGCGTACGTGCTGTCGTTCCACACGGTGTTCCTGGCCGCCGTGCCGGTGGCGGCGGCCACGTTCGTGCTCACCTGGTTCCTGCGGGAGGTGCCGCTGCGGGCCACCTCGGGCGCCTCCGATATCGGCGAGGGGCTGGGCGCGGGGTCGGCCCACCGCTCGTCGGTGGACGAGATCGAGCGCGCCCTGCTCCGGCTGGCCGACGGCGACCTGAGGAAGCAGGGCTACACGCGCCTGGCCGAGCTCAGCGGGCTCGGCCTGCCGGCGGGCAGCTGCTGGGTGCTGGCCCGGCTGGCCAAGAACGGCCCGGTGGCCGGGACCGACCTGGCCCGCCAGGCGGGGGTCACCGTGGACCACGGCCGGCCGTACGTGGACAAGCTCGTCCTCGAGGGTTACGTGCGCCGCGACGACGGCATGCTGAAGCTGACCACCTCGGGTGACGTGGCGGCGGAGCGCCTGTTCGCCGCGGGCCGGGACGGCCTGGAGCGGCTGCTGTCCGACTGGTCGCCGGAGCGCTACGACGACCTGGCCCAGATGCTCGACAGGATGTGCCGCGCGCTGCTCGGCGAGCCCGCCGACGAGCGCCTCATCGCCAAGTGACCCGGGCGGCCGGGTCGGGCACACTGGCCCCATGAAGGCCGACGTGATCGTGATAGGGGCCGGGGCGCTCGGGCTCAGCACCGCGCTGCACTGCGCGCGGCTCGGGCACTCGGTGGTGCTGGCCGAGCGGGATGCCGCGGGGTCGCAGGCCTCCGGCCGGGCCGCCGGGCTGTTCAAGTGCGTGCAGGCCGACGAGGTGCGCACCCGCCTGGCCCGGCGGAGCATCGACCTGGCGGTGAGCTTCGGCGACTGGGCCGGGGCCGACCTGCCCGTGGCGCGCAGCGGCAGCTTCCTGGTCGCCCGCACCGCCCGGCATCGGGCGTTCCTCGAGACCGAGGCGGCCCAGTCACGGGCCTGGGGCGCGGACGTGCGCGAGGCCGGGCCGGCCGACCTGGCCCGCCGGGTCTCGTATTACCGCGGCGCCGGGCCGCAGTTCGCGCTCTGGTGTCCCGAGGACGTCTTCATCGAGGAGCCGATGAGCCTGGTGCGGTCGTACCTGGCCGCCTGTGCCCGGCACGGGGTCGAGGTGCTCGAGCACGAGGAGGCGCTCAGCATCCCGGTCTCCGCCGGGCGGGTGACCGGGGTGGAGACGTCGGCCAGGTCGATCGCCGCCGCCGTGGCCGTGGTGGACGCCGGGGGCGCCTGGGTGCGGCAGGTGGCCGCCCTCGCCAGGGCAGCGGCCGGCGTCGCCGTCGCGCCGGTCCGTCATCAGCTGCTGATCACCGAGCCGTCGGCGCAGGTGGACCCGGCCGAGCCGATCACCCGGGTGGTCGACGCCGCCGTCTACCTGCGCCCGGCCCGGGGCGGCCTGATGTTCGGCGGATTCGAGCCCGACCCGCTCCCCGTCGACCCCCGGGACCGGCCGCCCTGGTTCCGCACCGCCGACCTGCCCCTGGACCTCGGCGTGCTGCGGCGGCTGGCCGGACAGGTGGCCGACGAGGCGCCACTGGCCGCGCGGTCCCCGGTCGCCGAGCACCGCGGCGGGCTGTTCACGATGAGCCCGGACGGCCGGTTCGTGGTCGGACCGGTCCCGGACGCGCCGGGCCTGTGGGTGGCCAGCGGCTGCAACGGATCGGGGTTCTCCTCCTCGCTCGCCATCGGCGAGGCCCTGGCCGGCTGGATCGACGGGAAGGAGCCGCCCGGCCTGGCGGCGCTGGCGCCCGCCAGGTTCCCCGCGATCACCGACGAGCTGCTGGTCGAGAAGGGCAGCTGGCAGTACGCGCACTACTACGACCCCGTAGGCGCTGACCGGCGCTGACGCTCACCGCGGCATGCCGCGCGGCCGGCCTTCCCGTTAGTCGTTTCTGGCTACCTCCGGGCCCGTGATGCGGGTCAGGATCGGGAACGTCGCCGCGATGATCGCCAGGGACACGATGATGCCGCCGACGGTCAGCAGGTAGTACGCCAGGCCCGGCGCGACCATCGGGCGGTTCTGCGCCTCCGTCGCGTACATCGCGGCGGCGCCGAAGCCCGTCCCGATCGCCACA
>JASIJN010000363.1 GCA_030050125.1 Streptosporangiaceae bacterium
TTCGCCGGTTTCAAGCGGCACAGCCCGGCCGCGGGCCGGGCCGGGCAGCGCGGCGGCGCCGGGCGCGCGCAGGTAGGCCAGGACGAGTTCTTCCAGGCCGACCGGGTGCGCCTGCCAGCCGGGCGGGACCGGATCGTGCGCGGCGGCCCGGACCAGCAGGTGGGCCTGCGCCTCGGCCCTTCGGACATGCACCACCGGCCGTTCGGCATACGTACCGGCCTCGGCGGCCGGGCCGGTCAGCACGCGATGACCGGCGAGGAGGCCGTCGACGTCGCCGGCCACCTGCACCCGGCCCCGCGACATCAGGATGAGGTAGTCGGCCACCCGCTCCAGCTCGGCGAGCACGTGCGAGGACAGCACCACCGACACGCCGTCGTCGGCCGCCGCCGTCAGCACGACGGCCATGAAGTCGTGCCGGGCCACAGGGTCGAGCATCGCCACCGGCTCGTCCAGCACGAGCAGCCGCGGCCGCCTGGCCAGCGCCAGGGTCAGCGCGAGCTGCGCCTTCTGGCCTCCGGACAGCCTGCCCGCCTTCCGCTGCAACGGGATGCCGAGCTCCCCCAGCCGGGCTCGCGCGTAGTGCTGGTCGAAGTGGCGGTTCAGGTTGCGGGTCAGGTGCATCATGTCGTCGGCCGACAGGTTCCGGTACACCGGCGTGTCCTGGGCTACGAACGCGATACCGTCCAGCGCGGCGGGCGACCCGGGTGGCCGGCCGCCGAGGACGGTGACGCCGCCCGCGGTGGGCGCCGTCAGGCCGACCGCCAGGTTCAGCAGCGTGGTCTTGCCCGCGCCGTTCGGCCCGACCAGCGCGGCGACGTGACCCGCGGGGACCGCCAGCGAGCACTCGCTCAGCGCCCAGGTGCGGCCGAACCGCTTGCCCAGGCCGCTGGCCTCGATGACGTTCATGCGACGCCCTCTTTTCCTGGGCCGGCGCCGCGGGTTCGGTGGTCGCCGCCGCGGCGCTCAGAGAAATCCCGCAGAGCGCTAGAGAAAAGGGCCACGATCCCGTCCTCGTCCAGTCCGGCCGCGTCGGCGGTGGCCAGCCAGCCGAGCAGGGAACGGCGCAATGAGGTCAGCTCGGGGAGCGCGATCTGACTCAGGGTGGCCTGGACGAAGGTGCCTTGGCCGGGCCGGCCTGCCGCCAGGCCCTTGGTCTCCAGCTCCCGGTAGGCCTTCAGCACGGTGTTCGGGTTAATCGCGAGCGAGGCGACCACGTCCCTGACCTTGGGCAGCTGGTCGCCGGGCTTGAGGTAGCCGAGCCGCAGCGCGTGCTCGACCTGCCGGACGAGCTGCAGGTAGGTCGGCACCCCGGAGCCGGTATCCAGCCGGAACTCGATCGGGGATGCGGACGTCGCCGGGCCGCCCGCAGGCGAGCTCCCGCCGCCTGCGCCCGTGCCGGGGCCTGCGCCCGTGCCGGGATCTCCCCCCGTGCCGGGGCCTGCGCCCGTGCCGGGGCCAAGATCCCCGCCTGAAGCGCTGCTCCCTTTAGCTATTGTCATAAGACAAGGTTACAGCTCGCACCCTGCCTGTCAAGCGAGACCGGCGCGGCGGCCGGTTGACCAGCGTTCCGGGCGGTGGCCGCGGCTCAGTGCGTCGTATTCCGGTCAAACCAGGACGTTAATCGGAGTAACGTCCGGAACATGCCGGCTGCCATCCTCCCCAGCCCTTCGCGCAGCCTGTGGCATCTCGGGCCCATCCCAGTCCAGGCCTACGCCGTGTGCGTCATCGCGGGCATCGTGGTCGGGCTCTGGGTGGCCAACCGGCGCTACATCAGGGTCGGGGGCCGGCCCGGCCTGGTACTGGACATCGCCACCGTGGCCGTGCCCGCCGGCCTGGTCGGCGCGCGGCTGTACAGCGTGATCACCGGCTACGAGCCGTACTTCGGTAAGGGGCACGACTGGGTCCACGTGTTCCGCATCTGGGACGGCGGGCTGGGGGTACCCGGGGCGGTGGTGGGCGGGGCGCTCGGCGCGTGGGTCGTCTGCCGTAAGGAGGCGGTCGCGCTGGCGCCAATCGCCGGCGCGGTAGCCCCCGGACTCGCGTTCGCGCAGGCGATCGGAAGGCTGGGCAACTGGTTCGAGCAGGCGAACTACGGGCTGCCGAGCACGCTGCCGTGGGCGGTGCAGATCTCTCCCGAGCATCGCCTGGCCGGCTACCTGGCCGATGCGACCTTCCAGCCGACGTTCCTGTACGAGTCCTTGTGGGACATCCTGGTCGGCGTGCTGGTGATCTACGCCGCCCACCGGTTCCTGCTCCCGGGCAACCGGACGTTCGCGCTGTACGCCGGGCTCTACGCGATCGGCCGGTTCCTGACCCAGGAGCTGGCGGTCTACTACTCACCCCGGCTGCTCGGGCTGCGGGTCGACCAGGTGGTGATGATCCTGGTGGTGGCCGGCGCGGCGGGCTACCTGTACCTGACCAGGAGCGCCCGCGGGCCGGACTTGGTCTCGCCGCCCCGCGGCCCGGTGGAGGGGCGGGCCCAGAGCGCCGCAGAGCCAGCGGCCGGCTGAGCGTGGGCTCAGCTCAGCCCGAGGATGCGGGCCGCGTTGCCGCGGAGCACCGCGTCCCGCACGTCGGGACGAAGATCCAGGAGGTCGAACTCGTCCAGGCAGCGCTCGGGGGTCAGGAACGGGAAGTCGCTGCCCCAGAGGAACTGGCCGGACAGCCGGCCCCGCAACTCGCCGATCACCTCCACCGGGATCCGCCGCGGCGACCAGCCCGAGACGTCGATGTACACGTTGGTCTTGTGCAACGCGATCGCGATCAGTTCCATGTGCCAGGGCCAGCCGAAATGCGCCGCCACCACGGTCAGGCCTGGGTGCGCGGCGGCGACCGGGTCCAGCCTGATGGGCTGGGCGTAGTCGAGCCGGATGCCCTGGCCGCCCGGCTGGCGGGCGCCGATCCCGCTGGTGCCGGTGTGGAACAGCGCGATCAGCCCGTGCTCCTGGCACGCGGCGAAGACCGGCCAGTACTTCGGGTCGTCCGGGGCGAAGGCCTGCAGCGACGGGTGAAACTTCACCCCGCGCAGCCCGGCCGCGGCGATCCGCGCCACCTCGGCCACGGCCGCGTCGCCCTTGTGCGGGTCCACCGATCCGAGCCCGGTGAACACGTCCGGGTACTCGCGGCAGGCGGCCGCCACCGTCTCGTTGGGCACCCGGGGACGTCCGGTGGCCGTCTCGGCGTCCCAGGCCAGCAGCACGGCCATCACATCGAGCTCGCGGTACCTGGCCGCGAGCTCGTCGAGCGTGGCCCGCTGCACCGGCGACCGGAAGTACGCCTCGGCCGCCTCGACGTATCCGGCCATGCTGCCGTCCAGCCAGTCCGGGGTGGGCAGGTGCACGTGGAAGTCGATGGCGCGCGGCATCGGCCCATCGTAGCGACGACCGCCGAAACCGTCGGCAGGAGTGGTTGCCGATGCGCGGGCTGATCACGGGCCGGCCGCTCGCCCTGGGCATGGCCACGGCATCGGCCCTGGCCCTGGGCGCATGCGGCTCGCCGCCGCCGCACCGAGTGGCAGCTGCGAGCCTGCCGGCGTCGGCGCAGGCGGTCGTGTCGGCCCCGGTGCGAGTCGCTCATACCAGGCTGGGCGCTGTCGGCTACCGGGTCGTGGGGACCGGCCCGCCGCTGGTCCTGATCACCGGCTACACCGCCACGATAAACAGCTGGGACCCCCGGTTCGCCGGAGCGCTGGCCAGGCATTACCGCCTGGTGATCTTCGATAATGCCGGGGTGGGCCGCACCCAGGCCCTGTCGGCGCCGCTCACCATCGACGCCATGGCCAACCAGACCAGTGCGCTCATCGGCGCGCTCGGCCTGGGCCGGCCCGATGTGCTGGGCTGGTCGATGGGCGGCACCATCGCCCAGGCCCTCGCGGTCCTGCACCCAGCCCAGGTGCGCCGTCTGGTGCTGTGCGCCACGTTCCCGGGCACCGGCAAGATAACGCCCCCCTCACAGGCCGCGGTGCAGGCGCTCACCAGCGGTAACGTGCAGGAAGTGATGGCTGATCTTTTCCCGGCCAGCCAAGCCGCGGCGCAGCAGGCGTACCAGACGGCGATCGCGGCCTATCCGCCGCACGCCCCGGCCCCGGCCGCCACGATCGCCGCGCAGGGACACGCTGTGAACGTGTGGTCTGGGGGCACCGACCCGGCCGGCCAGCAGACCGCCACGATCTCCGCGCCCACGCTCATCGCCGACGGAACCACCGACCGGCTCGACCCGGTCGCCAACGACTACGCGCTCGCCCAGCTGATCCGGGGCGCGAGGCTCAAGCTCTACCCCGACGCTGGCCATGCGTTCTTGTTCCAGGACCAGAAGGC
>JASIJN010000364.1 GCA_030050125.1 Streptosporangiaceae bacterium
GATGACGCAGTACACGTTCTTCTCGGTAGGCAGCGGCACTGGCCCGGCGACCCTCGCGCCGGTGCGAGTCACCGTGTCGACGATCTTCCGCGCCGAGCTGTCGATGACCTCGTGGTCATACGCCTTGAGCCGGATGCGGATCTTCTGTCCCGCCATCTCGCTTCGTTGTCCTTCGCTGTTCGTGCCGCTGTGGTATCTGGTGGAGATCGCAGTGCGGCGGCCGGGCCTTGGTGCGGCCCGGCCGCCGCACGACGGCCCGCTACTTGTTGATCTTGGTGACCCGGCCGGCGCCGACGGTGCGGCCGCCTTCCCGGATCGCGAACCGAAGGCCCTCTTCCATGGCGATCGGCTGGATCAGCTCGACCCGCATCTCGGTGTTGTCGCCCGGCAGCACCATCTCGGTGCCCTCGGGCAGGTGCACCACCCCGGTCACGTCCGTGGTCCGGAAGTAGAACTGCGGCCGGTAGTTGTTGAAGAACGGCGTGTGCCGCCCGCCCTCGTCCTTGGACAGGATGTAGACCTGGCCCTCGAACTCGGTGTGCGGGGTGTTGGTGCCCGGCTTGATGACGACCTGGCCGCGCTCCACCTCATCCCGCTTGATGCCCCGCAGCAGCAGGCCAGCGTTGTCGCCGGCCTGGCCCTCGTCGAGGATCTTGTGGAACATCTCGACGCCGGTGATCGTGGTCTTCTGTGCCTTGTCGCGGATGCCGATGATCTCGACTTCCTCGCTGGTGTGGATCTTGCCGCGCTCGATCCGGCCGGTCACCACGGTGCCGCGGCCGGTGATCGAGAACACGTCCTCGACCGGCATCAGGAACGGCTTGTCCACCTCGCGCACCGGCTCCGGGATGCTGTCGTCGCACGCGTCCATGAGCTCGGCGACCTTCGCGCCCCACTCGGCGTCGCCCTCGAGAGCCTTGAGCGCCGAGACCCGGATCACCGGCACGTCGTCGCCGGGGAACTCGTAGGTGGTCAGCAGCTCACGCACCTCGAGCTCGACCAGCTCGAGGATCTCCTCGTCGTCGACCATGTCGGCCTTGTTCAGCGCGACCACGATGTACGGCACGCCGACCTGGCGGGCCAGCAGCACATGCTCGCGGGTCTGCGGCATCGGACCGTCGGTGGCGGCCACCACGAGGATCGCCCCGTCCATCTGGGCCGCGCCGGTGATCATGTTCTTGATGTAGTCGGCGTGACCCGGGCAGTCCACGTGCGCGTAGTGGCGCTTCTCGGTCTGGTACTCGACGTGCGAGATCGAGATCGTGATCCCGCGCTCCTTCTCTTCCTTCGCGTTGTCGATCTGATCGAAGGGGGTGAAGGGATTGACGTCGGGGAACTTGTCGTGCAGCACCTTGGTGATCGCCGCGGTCAGTGTCGTCTTGCCGTGGTCGATGTGTCCAATGGTGCCGATGTTGACGTGCGGCTTGGTCCGCTCGAACTTGGCCTTCGCCACTGTTTCTCCTCGTTGCGATCGTTGATCTGGTCGTTGCGGTCTGGGTGTCGCCGGCTATTCGCCTCGTGCCTTGGCGACGATCTCCTTGGCGATGTTGGGCGGGACCTCGGCATACGAGTCGAACTGCATGCTGTAGTCAGCCCGGCCCTGGGTCCGGCTGCGCAGGTCGCCCACATAGCCGAACATCTCGGACAGCGGCACGAGCGCCTTGACGGCGCGCACGCCGGACCGGTCCTCCATGGCCTGGATCTGGCCGCGGCGGCTGTTCAGGTCGCCGATGACCTCGCCCATATAGTCCTCGGGGGTCCTCACCTCGACGGCCATCACCGGCTCCAGCAGCACCGGGTCGGCGTAGCCGGCCGCCTTCTTGAACGCCATCGAGCCGGCGATCTTGAAGGCGAGCTCGGACGAGTCCACCTCATGGAACCCGCCGTCGGTCAGCGTGACCTTCACGTCCACCATCGGGTAGCCCGCGAGCACGCCGAACTCGGCCGCCTCCTGGCAGCCCGCGTCGACCGACGGGATGTACTCCCGCGGCACCCGGCCACCGGTGATCTTGTTCTCGAACTCGTAGCCGCCGCCGTCGCCGCCGGTCGGCTCCAAGTTGATGACGACCTTGGCGTACTGGCCCGCGCCGCCGGTCTGCTTCTTGTGCGTGTACTCGACCTTCTCGATCTTCTTCCGGACGGTCTCGCGGTAGGCGACCTGCGGGCGGCCGATGTTGGCCTCGACCCTGAACTCCCGCCGCATCCGGTCGACCAGCACCTCGAGGTGCAGCTCGCCCATGCCGGCGATGATCGTCTGCCCGGTCTCCTCGTCGGTCCGGACCTGGAAGGTCGGGTCCTCCTCGGCCAGCCGCTGGATGGCGGTGCCCAGCTTGTCCTGGTCGCCCTTGGTGCGCGGCTCGATGGCCACGTTGATCACCGGGGCGGGGAACGTCATCGACTCCAGGATCACCTGCTGGACCGGGTCGCAGAGCGTGTCGCCGGTGGTGGTGTCCTTCAGGCCCATCACGGCGACGATCTGCCCGGCGGACGCCGACGGGCGCTCCTCGCGCTTGTTGGCGTGCATCTGGTAGATCTTGCCGATCCGCTCCTTGCGGTCCTTGGTCGAGTTCATGACCTGCTTGCCGGACTCCAGCGTGCCGGAGTAGATCCGGATGTAGGTCAGCTTGCCCAGGTGCTGGTCGGACATAATCTTGAAGGCCAGCGCGGCGAACGGCTCGGCCGGGTCGGCGTGCCGGTCGACCTCGACATCGGCGTTCCCGACCGCGTGGCCCTTGATCGACGGGACGTCCACCGGGCTGGGCAGGTAGTCGACGATCGCGTCGAGCATCGGCTGCACGCCCTTGTTCTTGAACGCGCTACCGCACAGAACCGGGGTAACCGCACCGGCGATCGTGGCCCGCCGGATGGCCGCCATGAGCTGGTCTTGCTGCGGCTCGGTGCCGTCGAGGTAGAGCTCCATCATCTCCTCGTCGTTCTCGGAGATGGTCTCTACCAGCTTGTCCCGCCACTCGCGGGCCGCCTCCTGATAGTGGTCGGGGATCGCGACCACGTCGTACGCGTCGCCCTTGCCGTCGGTCGGCCAGAGCAGCGCGCGCATCTTGACCAGGTCGATGACGCCGCGGAAGTCGGCCTCCACCCCCCACGGAAGCTGGATCACCAGCGGCGTCGCGCCGAGCCGGTCGGAGATCATGTCGACGCACCGGTGGAACTCCGCGCCCACCCGGTCCATCTTGTTCACGAAGCAGATCCGGGGCACGCCGTACCGGTCCGCCTGCCGCCAGACGGTCTCGGACTGGGGCTCCACCCCCCCCACGCCGTCGAACACCGCCACGGCCCCGTCCAGCACCCGCAGCGACCGCTCCACCTCCACGGTGAAGTCGACGTGGCCGGGAGTGTCGATCAGGTTGATCGTGTGGTCCCGCCACATCGCGGTCGTCGCGGCGGACGTGATCGTGATGCCGCGCTCCTGCTCCTGCTCCATCCAGTCCATCGTGGCTGCGCCCTCGTGGACCTCGCCGATCTTGTAGTTGATGCCGGTATAGAACAGGATTCGCTCGGTGGTCGTGGTTTTGCCCGCGTCGATGTGCGCCATGATCCCGATGTTGCGGACCTTGGTGAGATCGATGGCGGTCTGCGTGGCGGCCACTGCTCGCTTCCTCTTTCTCGACTTAGTAAGTGCGGTGCGTTCTCGCTGTTACCAGCGGTAGTGGGCGAAGGCCTTGTTGGATTCGGCCATCTTGTGGGTGTCCTCGCGGCGCTTGACGCTCGCCCCGAGGCCGTTGCTCGCGTCGAGCAGCTCGTTCATCAGCCGCTCGGTCATGGTCTTCTCACGGCGCTGGCGCGAGTACATGATCAGCCAGCGCAGGGCCAGCGTGGTGCTGCGGGACGCGCGGACCTCGACCGGCACCTGGTAGGTGGCACCGCCGACCCGGCGGCTGCGCACCTCGAGGGTCGGCTTGACGTTGTCCAGCGCGCGCTTGAGCGTCACCACCGGGTCGTTGCCCGTCTTGTCCTTGCACCCCTCGAGGGCGCCGTACACGATGCGCTCTGCGAGCGCGCGCTTGCCGTTCCGCAGCACCTTGTTCACCAGCGCGGTGACCAGCGGGGAGCCGTAAACGGGGTCGGTGACCAGCTGCCGCTTGGTCGCGGGGCCCTTGCGCGGCATGTCAGCTCTTCTCCTTCTTCGCGCCGTAGCGGCTGCGGGCCTGCTTGCGGTTGCGGACGCCCTGGGTGTCCAGGGAGCCGCGGATGACCTTGTAGCGCACACCAGGCAGGTCGCGCACCCGGCCGCCGCGCACCAGCACGATGGAGTGCTCCTGCAGGTTGTGACCCACGCCTGGGATATAGGCGGTGACCTCGATCTGGCTGGTGAGCCTGACCCTGGCCACCTTGCGCAGCGCCGAGTTCGGCTTCTTGGGCGTGGTCGTGTAGACGCGCGTGCAGAC
>JASIJN010000365.1 GCA_030050125.1 Streptosporangiaceae bacterium
TCGCGCCGGACAGCCCGCCGGCCGCCACGAGGGGCACATCGGCGGCCGCGGCCAACTGAGCCAGCAGGTCGAGCAGCGCGGGCCTGGCGTCCGCCGCGCCTGCGTTCGTGAACGCGCCGGTGTGCGCGCCCGCCTCGCGACCCTGGACGATCAGGCAGTCGGCGCCGGCCCGCACCGCCAGGTCCGCCTCGCCCGCGCTGGTGACGGTGATTCCCACCAGCGTGCCGCGGCGCCGGAACCCGGCGGTCACGTCGGACGGGGGGCAGCCGAAGCTGAAGCTGACCACAGGCGGCGGCTCCTCCAGCAGCAGGGCGATCTTGTCCGGCCAGCCGTCGTCATCCCAGGACGGCTCGCCGGGCTCGGCCCCTGACCGCTCCGCCTCCCGGCGCAGCGACGTGACGTAGGATGCGACGGCGCTCGGGTCGGCCGCCGGTGCGCCCGGCACGAAGAGGTTGACCCCGAAGGTGGTCGCGCCCGCGGCGCACACCTCGTCCATGTCGGCTCGCAGGGCGGCAGCATTTTTGTAGCCGCCGGCCAGGAAGCCGAGCCCGCCCGCCCGAGCGGCCGCGGCCACCAGGCCAGGCGTGGACGGGCCGCCCGCCATGGGGGCGACCCAGATCGGCAGCGGGCTCAGCTCTCGGACCCTGTCCGTCGCACCAGTCACCAGTGGCCTCCCTGTCGTCCCTTCCATCAGATCACTCCGCCGTCGCGGCGGCATCTGGGCCGGGGGCCAGGACCGGGGTGAGATCGGTCACCCAGGACCGCGCCGGCGTGACCCCTATGGCGCGGTCACGGTCGGCGATCGGGCAGGCTTGAAGGCATGGCGGACACTCTCACCCTGATGGCGGTGCACGCGCACCCCGACGACGAGTCCTCGAGCACTGGCGGCGTGCTCGCCCGGTATGCCGACGAGGGCATCCGGACCGTGCTTGTGACCTGCACGAACGGCGAATTCGGCGACACGCTCGACGGGGTGAAGCCGGGCGAGGACGGCCACGAGGAGCAGGCCGTGGCGCAGATCAGGCTTGCCGAGCTCAGGGAAGCCTGCAAGCACCTGGCGGTTTCCGATCTCGAGCTGCTCGGCTACCACGACTCAGGCATGCCGGACTGGGAGTACAAATCCCGCCCGGACGCGTTCTGCAACGTGCCGCAAGACGTCGTCGCGGCGCGCATCGGCGGCCTGATCGAGCGCTACCGGCCGCAGGTCCTGATCACCTATGACGACCTGGGTGCCTATCAGCACCCCGACCACCTGCATGCCAGCCGGTGCGCGCAGGCCGCGGCGGCGGCGACCGGGATCCCGGACAAGCTCTATCTCACGGCCATGCGCCGCAGCAGCTGGCGCAAGCTGTGGGACGCGCTGCGCGAGCAGGGCGCGGACGTTCCCGACGTGCGCCAGATCGACGAGGAGATGCTGCGCCAGATCAAGGACCGGGAGCAGCGGATCACCACCAACGTCGACATTCGCCCGGTCCTGGAGCGCAAGCGCGCGGCGCTGCTGGCGCACCACAGCCAGATCCGCGACTCGTGGTTCAGCAAGGTACCGCCCGACCTGGCGGTCGAGGTGTTCGGCCAGGAGAGCTTCATCCGGGCCACCGACCGGACCGGCGCGCCGGTGCCCGAGGACGATCTGTTCGCCGGGATCCGCCGCCGGGCGGAGGGCTAGCGCGGAAGGGGCAGCTGCGGTCGAGCGACCTGCTGGTCAGCGCCTGCGGGCCAGCGTCACGCCGTCACGCACCGGCAGCATCACCGAGTCGACCCGGTCGTCGCTGGCGATGATCTCGTTCATCCGGCGCATGACCACCGTGGACCTGCCCTGATAAGCCGGGTCGGCCACCGTGCCTCCCTGCAGCACGTTGTCGAGCACGATCAGGCCGCCGGGTCGCAGCCGGGTGACCAGCTCCTCGTAGTAGAGCGGGTAGCTGCCCTTGTCGGCGTCGATGAACGCCAGGTCGATGACCGGGTCGGCGGGCAGCGCCCGCAGAGTGTCGAGCGCGGGAGCGATCCGCAGCTCGATCTGCTCGGCGAGGCCGGCCCGCTGCCAGTAGCGGCGGGCCAGCGAGGTCCAGTCCTCGCTGATGTCGCAGGCCAGCAGACGGCCGCCGGCGGCCAGGCCACGGGCGATGCAGATCGACGAGTAGCCGGTGAACACCCCCACCTCGACGGCGTGCCGCGCCCCGACCAGCCGGGTGAGCATGGTCAGCAGCTGTCCCTCGTCGGGCGAGACCTGCATGCCCGCGGGGTCGGGGAACGCCGCCTGGGTCTCGGCGGCCAGCTCACGCAGCAGCTCGTCGGCGGGCGTGCAGTGCGCGAGAAGGTAGTCGCTGACGGCCGGATCGACGATGTCCACGGTTTCCTCCATGCGTTGGCGGTGCGGGCCCTATCCCGACCCTTCCCCGGGCCCGCCCGTATAGTGCCGGCGGCCGGGCCGGGGCAGGGGGCGGCCAGCCGACTGTGGCGACCAGGGAGACCGGATGACGGTGCGTAATGTCCACTGACCAGGAGTGCCTGCGCGACGATAGGAACATGAGCGAGCGGATCAGGACCGCGATCCGGGTCGAGGGGATCGTCCAGGGCGTCGGGTTCCGGCCGTTCGTGTACTCGCTGGCGACCAGCCTCGGGCTCGGCGGCCTGGTCGGGAACGACTCCGGCGGGGTGTTCGCGGAGGTCGAGGGGTCGCCGGCCGCGGTCGAGGCGTTCCTGGAGTCGCTGGCCCGGGACGCGCCGCCGCTGGCCAGGATCGAGCGGATCATCACCGCCGCCCTGCCTCCCGACGGCACGGCGGCGTTCACGATCGCGCCGAGCGAGCCCGGCCGCGAGCGCCGGACGCTGGTCTCCCCGGACACCGCGACCTGCGCCGACTGCCTGGCCGAGCTGGCCGATCCCGGGGACCGGCGGTTCGGCTACCCGTTCATCAACTGCACCAACTGCGGCCCGAGGTTCACGATCGTACGCGATGTGCCCTACGACCGGCCGCTGACCACGATGGCCGGCTTCCGGATGTGCGAGCGGTGCGCCGCGGAGTATCACGACCCGGCGGACCGCCGGTTTCACGCGCAGCCGACGTGCTGCCCGGCCTGCGGCCCGCGGCTGTCTCTGCTCGACCCGGCCGGGGAACAGCTGTCCGGTCCGCCGCTGGCCGCCGCCGCGGACCTGCTCCGCCAGGGAAAGGTGCTGGCGGTCAAGGGCCTGGGCGGCTACCACCTGGCCGCCGACGCCTGCAGCGAGTCCGCGGCCGGGGCGCTGCGCGGCCGCAAGCACCGGGAGGACAAGCCGTTCGCGGTGATGGTGGCCGACCTGGCCGCGGCGGACCGGCTCGGCCAGGTGGACCAGACCGCGGCCAGGTTGCTGGCCAGCGCCAGGAGGCCGATCGTGCTGCTGCCCCGGCGGCCCGGTAACGGCGTCGCGGCCGCGGTCGCCCCGGGCAACCGGCAGCTCGGGCTGATGCTGCCGTACACGGCGCTGCACCACCTGCTGCTGGCCGACTTCGCCCGGCCGATGGTGCTGACCAGCGGCAATGTCTCCGACGAGCCGATCGTGTACCGCGACGACGAGGCGGCGGAGCGGCTGCGCGGGATCGCGGACGCGTTCTTGACCCACGACCGCCCGATCCAGGTCAGGACCGACGACTCGGTGACCCGGGCGTGGCGCGGCCGGGAGATGGTGCTGCGGCGCTCCCGTGGCTACGCGCCGGAACCCCTGGACGTGCCGGCGCCGTTCGCCCGGCCGGTCCTGGCCTGCGGGGCCGAGCTGAAGAACACGTTCTGCCTGGCGCGGGGGAATCACGCGTTCGTCTCCCAGCACATCGGGGACCTGGAGAACGCCGAGACGCTGCGCTCGTTCGCCGAGGGCGTCGAGCATTTCCGGCGACTGTTCGACATCGCGCCCGAGGTGGTCGCGCACGACCTGCATCCGGAGTACCTGTCCACGAAGTACGCGCTGGACCTGGCCGAGCGGACGGGCGTCGACCTGGTGGGCGTGCAGCACCACCATGCGCACATCGCCTCCTGCCTGGCCGACAACCGGGCCGCGGGGCCGGTGATAGGAGTGGCCTTCGACGGGACCGGCTACGGAACCGACGGAACGCTCTGGGGCGGGGAGTTCCTGGTTGCCGACCTGGGCGGCTTCGAGCGGGCCGGCCACCTGGCGCCGGTTCCGCTGCCCGGCGGCGCGGCCGCGATCCGGCAGCCGTGGCGGATGGCGGCGGTGTACCTGGACGCACTGTTCCCGGACGGCCCGCCGGACGGGCTCGGCGTGGCCCGGCGGAACTCGCGGCTGTGGCCCGGCGTGCTGGCCATGGCCCGGCGGGGCGTCAACGCCCCGGTGACCTCGAGCGCCGGGCGGCTGTTCGACGCGGTCGCGGCGATCCTGGGCGTGCGGGACGAGATCAACTACGAGGGCCAGGCGGCCGTCGAGCTCGAGCAGCTGGCCGATCCGGCCGAGACCGGCGCCTACCCGGCCGCGATCACCGGGGCGGGGCCGTTCCTGGCCGTCGGCGCCGACCTGGTGCGCGCGGCGACCGAGGACCTGGCCGCCGGGGTCGCGCCCGCGGTCATCGCCGGGCGGTTCCACAACGGCGTCGCCCGGCTGATCCGGGACGGCTGCCTGCTGCTGCGGGAGCGCCACGGCCTGAGCACGGTGGCGCTGTCCGGCGGGGTGTTCCAGAACCTGCTGCTGCTGCACGCGGTGGCCGGGCAGCTGGAGCCGCTCGGGTTCGAGGTCCTGACGCACTCGCGGGTCCCGTGCAACGACGGCGGGATCAGCCTCGGCCAGGCCGTCGTGGCGGCCGCCGCACGCCTGAGCTAGTCCTCCGGCGGGAGGATGCGCCGCCGCAGCCAGTCGTACCATTCCTGCGTCCCGGCCCCGGTCGCCGCCGACACCTGAAGCATCAGCGCGCTGGGGCTGGTCTTCCTGACGTCGGCGGCGTGCCGCCTGCTGTCGAAATCCACGTACGGGAGCAGGTCGGTCTTGCTGACCAGGACCAGGTCGGCCCGGCGGAACATGTGCGGGTACTTCAGCGGCTTGTCGTCACCTTCGGTGACCGAGGCGAGCACCACCCGGGCGTGCTCCCCGAGGTCGAACAGGGACGGGCAGACCAGGTTGCCGACGTTCTCGATCATGACCACCGAGCCGCTCGGCGGGTCCAGGGCGCGCAGCCCCTCGGCCACCATCGCGGCGTCCAGGTGGCAGCCGGCCCCGGTGTTGATCTGCACCACCTGGCAGCCGGACGCCCGGATCCGGGTCGCGTCCAGCGCTCCGGCCTGGTCGCCCTCGATGACCGAGATCGTGACCTTGCCCGCCAGCTCCCGCGCGGTGCGCTCGAGCAGCGTGGTCTTGCCCGCGCCGGGGGAACTCATCAGGTTGATGGCGAGCACGCTGCGCTGCCGCAGCCAGTCGCGGTTGAGATCGGCCAGCCGGTCATTCTTGGCCAATACCTTCTGTTCCAGCCGGATTGTACGCTCTTCGGTCTTGGCGGCCAGGCGCAGGACCGGCTCGCCGCCGCCCGGTTCCTCGTGCTCGTGCTCGTGGTCATAGCTGTGGTCGTGGCCGTGGTCGTGGCGGTCGTCGCCGTGGCCGTGGTGCTCGTGCTGGCCGTGACCGTCGTGGTCATCCTGGCCGGGGCGGCCGGCCAGGTCGGCCGGGAACAGCCGCACCACCGCCGTGCCGGAGCAGCCGCAGGTCGCGCACATGGTCAGGCCACCTGAACCGAATCGATCTTGAGTTCCTGCCCGGCCACCACGTTGACCTCGATGCTCCCGCACGGGCAGATGGCGAACGGCCCGTCCGGCTCGAAATCGCGGCCGCATACCGTGCAGTGGCAGCGCCCGGCGGTCTGGGTGATCTCCAGGCGGGCGCCCTGCAGGTTGGTGCCCTCGGTGACCAGGTCGAAGCAGAAACGGACCGAGTCGGCCACGACGCCGGACAGGGCCCCGATCTCCAGGCACACGCAGGTGATCCTGGCGTCGGGCAGACGCTCGGTCACGGCGTCCACGACGCTCTGGGTGATCGCCAGCTCGTGCACCTCATTCTCGCTTTCGTCTCGCTCCGGCGATAAATCCGGTCCTGATCAGCAGATCCGGGGGAGCGGATCGCCCACCAGCAGGTCGACGATCCGGGTACCGCCGAAGGCGGTCTTCAGCTGCACCAGCCCGGGCGGGTCCGCGGTGACCTGGCCGATGACGGCCGCCTGCTCGCCGAGCGGGTGCCCGCGCAGCGCGGCCAGGGCCTGCCCGGCCGCCTCCGGGGCGGTCACCACCACCAGCCGGCCCTCGCAGGCCACGTACATCGGGTCGATGCCGAGCAGCTCGCAGGCGCCGCGCACCTCGGTGCGGACCGGGATGTCGTTCTCGCTGACCACCACGCCCACGCCGGCCGCCGTGGCGATCTCGTTCAGGATGGTGGCCACTCCGCCGCGGGTCGCGTCGCGCAGCGCGCGGACGCCGGGCGTGGCCGACAGCAGGCCGGCGACCAGCCCGTTCAGCGGCGCGGTGTCGGAGGTCACGTCGGCCTCGATGTCCAGCTCGCCGCGGGCCAGCATGATCGTGACCCCGTGGTCGCCGACCGGGCCCGACACGATGATCGCGTCTGCCGGGCGTACGTTCGCCACGCCGAGATCCAGGTCATGCTCGATCACGCCGACGCCCGCGGTGTTGATGTAGCAGCCGTCGGCCTTGCCCCGCTCCACCACCTTGGTGTCGCCGGTGACGATCTGCACGCCGGCCGCGTCGGCGGCCCGCCGCATGGTGGCGGCGATCCGGGCCAGCTCGGCGACCTCGAACCCCTCCTCCAGGATGAAGCCGGCCGACAGGAACAGCGGGGTGGCGCCGGATGTGGCCAGGTCGTTGACCGTGCCGTTCACGGCCAGGTCGCCGATGTTGCCGCCGGGAAAGGACAGCGGCGACACCACGTAGGAATCCGTGGTCAGGGCCAGCCGCGTCCCGCCGACCG
The DNA here is from genome assembly GCA_030050125.1 of Streptosporangiaceae bacterium. The sequence continues at coordinate 6,949 of JASIJN010000365.1, forward strand.
CCAGCCGCGCGGCGTCCTCGAGCGGCTCCAGCAGCGGGTTGCTGAACTCGCCCAGGAACAGCGCCTCGATCAGGGTCTGAGTGGCCTTGCCCCCGGCCCCGTGCGACATCGTGATCCGCTGTTCCCTGATCCGGGGGCGGCTGCGGCGGGCCCGGTCGATGCGCTCGAGCACGAGTTCCTCGCGCACCGTTCCCGGCAGCGGCTGCGGGGAGCCCCGGCGGGCGTGCTCCTCGTGATCGTCCTGGTCGTGCAGCCGCAAGGCCTCCTGCACCCAGTCGGCCTGCGTCGCCGGGCCAGCGCCGTGGTCGGAGGTCACCTCTGACTCGCCTCCTTGACCCGATGGCGGGTCAGGCGGCCGTAGTTGTAGTAGGCCGCGCAGGCGCCCTCGGGCGACACCATGCAGGTCCCGATCGGTGTCTCCGGCGTGCACGCGGTGCCGAAGACCTTGCACTC
>JASIJN010000366.1 GCA_030050125.1 Streptosporangiaceae bacterium
ACCAGGCCGCCGCCAACGCCTCGAGCGCCATTCGCGCCGACGGTTCGGGCGGCATCCGTCACGTCGTCATCCTGATGATGGAGAACCGCTCGTTCGACCACTTCCTAGGCTGGGTGCCCGGAGCCGACGGCCGACACGACCTCACGTACGTGTCCGCGGTTGACGGCAACACCTATCCGAACTATCCGCTCGCCCCGGACTTCCAGGGCTGCGGGTACAGCGACCCGGACCACAGCTGGGAGGGCTGGCTCGTCGAATACAACTACGGCAAGCTGGACGGCTTCCTGCAGCGGCCGACGACCCCGCCCGGCAACCCGGGCGTGACGCTCGCCGCCGCGAACACGTTCCCGGTCGGCTACTACACCAACTTCAACCCGGACGGGACCCGCAAGGCACTGCCGGACCTGCCCGTCGTCGGCGCGCTCGCCGAGAGTTACACGACGCTGGACCGCTACTTCTGCGCGTTCGCCGGAGAGACGTATCCGAACCGCTTCTACCAGCACGCGGGCCAGACCGACCGGGACCACAATTCCGAGGTGGCGTCCGCGCTGCCGACCATCTGGGATCAGCTCTCCCCCATCCCCAACTCCGCCGGCATTCCCACCGGCGGCTACTACTACCGGGACGCGCCGTTCCTCGCGCTGTGGGCCAGCCCCGCCATCGAGCCGGGGGCAACCTTCAAGTACCAGGCGTTCATGCACCCCTTCTCCGACGCCGACGCCGCCACGGCCGCGCTCTCCTCCGGGACGTCGTTCGTCACGGCCTGCCAGAACGGCACGCTGCCGAACGTCTGCTACATCGATCCCGCCTTCGACAACGAGGGGACCGGCACCTCCGGGGACGACCATCCGCTGGGCGACGTCAGGCTCGGCGAGCGGTTCATCGCCGACGCTTACCACGCGCTGGCCGACAACGGCTACCTCGACGACACGGTCTTCATCGTGACCTTCGACGAATGGGGCGGCTTCTACGACCACGTGCGGCCACCGCAGGTCATCGACGACACCAACCCGGCCGATGTCATGCATGCCGGCGACAGCACCACGCCTACCGATGGCCAGCTCTACCCCAACTACAGGCAGCTCGGCTTCCGGGTTCCCTGCATCGTGGTGTCCAACCTGGCGCAGCCGCGCCGGATCGTGCACGGGGGCCCGTTCGAGCACTGCTCCAGCCTCGCGCTGATCGAATCCACCTTCGGCCTGACGCCACTGACCGCCCGCGACCGGAACGCGCGCAACCTCCAGGAGGCCCTGCTCCCGTTCCCCGTGCCCGCCCCCTACGCGGTGGCGCCGTCCTCGATCCCGACGAGTTCCGACGTGATCGGCCCGGCGATCAGCCCGCCGTCCGAGTCGCTGCTGCAGGTGCTCGAGGGCACCGCAGCCTTCGACCCGGCCGACATCTGCTCCGCCGACAGCGTGCAGTCGGTGTCCCCGGCGCCGGTCAACTTCCCGCCGCTACCCCAGACCTTCGGCGGAATCCCCGGCCTGACCGGGACCTCCGGCATGGCGGACATGTTCAGGAACTACAACGCCAGCGGCGCCCAGCAGGGCTGACGATCGTTGCTCGCCCGGGCCGATGGCCCGGGCGAGCAACTCGTAGCTGGCCAGCCGGTCGCCGTGCGAGAAGGAACTCGTCGTCACCATGAGCTCGTCGGCGCCGGTGCTCGCCACGAGCCGGTCCAGCAGCCCGACGACCGTGGCCGGATCGCCGACCACGTCCGAGCCGGTTGCCTCCGCGATCACCGTCTGCTCGGCCGCTGAGTAGGGACGCTCGGCGGCCTCCTCCGGGCTTGGCAGCGTGGAGGGACGGCCGGCCCGAAGACGCAGCATGGACAGCCGCGACGATCCGTGCAGCCAGTGCGCCGCCTCGGCGTCCTGCGCGCAGAGCACCGACACGCTGATGAGGCAATACGGCTCCGCGAGCCCCGCGGAGGGCCTGAAGGTCCGGCGGTACAGGGCAAGCGCGGGCCTGGCGTTGGCGACGCTGAAATGGTAGGCGAAGGCGAACGGCAAGCCGAGCAGGCCGGCCATCTCGGCGCTGTAACCCGTGGACCCGAGCAGCCACACGGCCGGCTCGTTGCCCTCGGCCGGGATGGCACGGATCTGGCCGGCCGACCAGTCCTGCGCGGGGCGGCCGACGAAGTATGCCCGCAGCTCCGCGAGCTGACGGGCAAAGTCCGGGGCCGGCAGCCCTCCGGTGCTGCGGCGCAGCGCCGCCGCCGTCGCGCGATCGGTGCCCGGAGCCCGCCCGATCCCCAGATCGATCCGGCCGGGGTACATCGCCTCGAGCATGCCGAACTGCTCCGCCACGGTGAGCGGAGCATGGTTGGGGAGCATCACGCCGCCCGAGCCGACCCGGATCGCGGAGGTCGCCGACGCGAGCCGGCCGGCCAGGACCGCCGGCGCCGAGCTGGCGATGCCCGGCATGTTGTGGTGCTCGGCCACCCAGTACCGGGTGAACCCCCACCGCTCCGCGTGCCGGGCGAGGTCGACGCTCCGGGACAGCGCCTCGCCCGTCGATCCCCCGGTCGGAACCGGGCACAGGTCGAGCACCGACAGGGGAACGCCGAGGCCGCCGGTCACGAGCGAAAGATTGCCAGGACCGGACCTGGGCAGCAACCGCCGCGGGATTACCGCCAGGCCGTGACGATCTCGTCGGCGAGGCTCCCGAGCGTTGTCTGGCCAATTCGCCTGTGCCGGGACGAACGGTTGACACGGCACTACGGCGTAGCTATGTTGCCCGTGGCTGCCCGTTGAGGGCGGCCGGCTCAGCTTGCAGCGAAGTCCGGTGTGAACCCGGCGCTGTCCCGCAACGGTGATGCCTCCTGGTGAGGATGAGCCCGGTCGCCTGCGGCTGGGTCCGCGAGTCCAGGCCCCCGGAGGAGGAGCACGGTTCGCACGGGCCAGCTGGGCGCGGTCCGCGGGCTGCTCGTCCTCCGTTAGCTGCGGAGGAGACAGCTGATGGACCGGAAGGATAAGCCACGGCTGCCAGCGGCCGCGTTCACGGCAATCGTGGCGGCGAGCATGCTCGCGGCGTGCGGGACGTCATCGTCTGGTAACGGATCGAGTCCGGGGTCCGCCGGTCAAGCCAGGCCCAACCTGACGTCCGGATGCGTGACCTCGTACCACAAGGGCGTGGACTACTTCCCTGCCAAGGTGAAGCCGTCGAAGGCAGCGGGCTTTGAGGTCTCCTACCACGACAGCTACAAGGTGGTCACCGTCAACCAGCCGTACCAGGGCGGCAAGCCGGTCTCGTACGTGCTGGTCCAGTGCGGCACGCCCGCGCCGAAGCTGACCGGGTCCCTGGCCTCGGCCGAGGTCATCCAGGTCCCGGTCGCCCGGATCGACGCGGAGTCGACCACGCAGCTCCCCGACTTCGACCTGCTCGGCTCGGTCGGCGACCTGGTCGGCGTGGCCGACACCGCGCTCGTCAACACGCCGTCGGTGGTCGCGAGGATCAAGGCCGGCAAGATTTCCCAGTTCGAGGCCACCGGGACGCTGAACACCGAGCAGGTGCTCGCGGCAGCGCCCGGCCTGTTCCTCACCCAGGGCGTGAGCAACCCCGCGTACGCCCAGCTGCAGGCCTCTGGCGTCAAGGTCGTGGCCGACAGCGACTGGCTGGCGTCCACGCCGCTCGGCCGGGCCCAGTGGATCGAGTTCGTGTCTTTGTTCCTGAACAAGGAGGCCGAAGCCACGGAGCAGTACGACAAGATCGCCAGCTCGTACGGCCGGCTGGTGGCCTTGGCGGCGAGCGTCAAGGACAGGCCGACCACACTGGAAGGCGACGAGTACAAGGGCACCTGGTACGCGGCCGGCGGAACGAGCTACGTCGCCGCCGAGTTGCGCGACGCCGGGGCGGACTATGTATTCGCCGGCGACGACTCGACCGGTTCGCTGAGCCTCAGCATTGAGACGATCCTCCAGAAGGGTTCGCAGGCGCGGTTCTGCGTGGACGCGGACAACGGCAGCTACCAGACCATCCAGCAGGCCTACACGGTCGACCCCCGCTACAAGCAGCTTGCCTGCTTCCGCGACGACAACGTGTGGGAGTACACCAAGGACGTCAACGCCGGCGGCGGCAACGACTACTTCGAGGAGGGAGTGGTCCGCCCCGACCTGGTCCTCGCCGACCTGATCGCCATCTTCCATCCCAGCCTGGAACCGCATCACGTGTTCACGTTCTACGAGAAGGTGCCGCCAGGCTGATGACCTCCTCGGTGGACGCGCCGCCCGGTTCCGGGGGTCGCCGGGAACCGGGCGACCGGCCCGGGGCTGGCGGGAAGATCCGTCCACAGGAGGCCCGCCGGAACGGATGGGCCATGGTCCGGCTCGCGGCGCTGGCCGGCGTCCTGCTCGCGGTCGTCGTCGCGGGGATCGTGCTGGGGTCGGTCCGCCTGCCACTGGCCGACGTGGTCCGCGCGCTGGCCGGGCGGCCGACCCCGCCCGGGGACTGGGCGATCATCCACGAGGTCCGGCTGCCGAGGACCATCACCGCGACCTTCTGCGGTGCGGCTCTGGGCGTGGCCGGCCTGCAGATGCAGACGCTGTTCCGGAACCCGCTGGCCGATCCGTTCGTGCTCGGGATTTCCTCTGGCGCGAGCCTGGGCGTGGCCGCGGTCGTGCTGCTCGCCGGATCAGCAGCTGATGTCGAGGCGTTCGGGTCCGGGCTGGGCTTGGTGGGCGACCTGACCAGCGTGACCGCGGCGTGCATCGGAGCCGGGCTGGTGATGGCCGTCGTGCTGGCCGCCGGCCGGGTCGTGCGCTCCTCGACCACGCTCCTGCTGCTCGGGGTCATGGTGAGCTACCTGGTGTCGGCAGGGGTCACGGTGCTGCTGGCCGGCGCTTCCCCGCAGCGGGTCCAGGAATACATCGAGTGGGGGTTCGGCAGCTTCGAGGGCGTCACCTGGCCGGATCTCCACGTCCTCGTGCCGGTCCTGACTCTGGGGCTGATCGCCGGAGCTGCCAGCATCAAACCGCTCAACGCACTGCTGCTGGGCGAGCGTTACGCCGCCACCATGGGTATCCGCGTGCGGCAGGCGCGGGTCCTCCTGATCGCGACGTCGTCGGTCCTGGCCGGCAGCGTCACGGCGTTCGCCGGGCCGATCTGGTTCCTCGGCATGGCGGTCCCGCACGTCGCGCGCTCGGTGCTGCGCACCGCCGACCACCGGCTGCTGGTCCCGGGCTGCATCCTCATCGGCGCCAGCATGGCCCTCGCCGCAGACGTCCTGGCCCAGCTGCCGGGCCAGGACATACTGCCGCTCAATGCCGTCAACGCGGTGCTCGGCGCGCCCGTCGTCGTGATCGTGCTGATCCGCGCCAGCCGCCGGTCCAGCCAGCTATGAGCATCCCGGGCCTGAGCCTGCCGCTCCGTGACCATTCGCACGGCGAGGAGCCAGCGCTGCGCCTGGAGGGCCTGGATGTCGGTTACGGCAGGGGCAGCCGGCGGCGGACGGTGCTGGGGAGCATCACCACCGACCTGGCGGCCGGTGAGCTTGCCTGCCTGGTCGGCCCCAACGGGGCGGGCAAATCGACGTTGCTGCGCAGCGTTGCCGGGCTGCAGCCAGTGCTCGGCGGGCGGGTGCTGCTGGCCGGGGTGCCGCTCGCGCGGCTGAGCCGCCGCCAGGTGGCCAGGCAGGCGGCCGCCGTGCTGACCGACCGCGTCGAGCCGGGCCAACTGCGCGCCCGCGACGTGGTGGCGCTCGGCCGGCACCCGCACACGGACTGGACGGGCCGACTCCGCCCGGATGACCAGGACGCCGTCGACGTGGCGCTCACTCAGGCCGGCGCGGCGGATCTGGCGGCCTGGCAGTTCGGCGAGCTGTCGGATGGCCAGCGGCAGCGAGTCCTGATCGCGCGGGCGCTCGCCCAGCAGCCGCGCGTGCTGCTGCTCGACGAGCCGACGGCGTTCCTGGATCCGCCAGCCCGGATCGGCCTGCTGGCGCTGCTGGCCAGCATCGCCGCCAGCGGGAGTGTCGCGGTGCTTGTGTGCACCCACGATCTGGAACTGGCGGCGAGAACCGCGGACAAGTTGTGGGTCGCGGACGGCGGGACTCTAACGTGCGGGGCGCCCGAGGACCTGGCCCACGCCGGCATCCTGGCCGACGCATTCACCAGCGAAGGCACGGAGTTCGACGTGGCCACCCTCGGCTTCACGGCGGCCGATGCGCGACGGCCTGCGGCTGCCATCGACGGCGACGGACCTGAGCGCGTGCTGGCCGCGCACGCCCTGCGCCGGGCAGGCTACCGGATCGCCGGCCCCGCAGACCCTGCCGACGTCCGGGTGCGGGTCCGGCCCGGACCCGGGCACCAGATTCGTTCCGCGCTTTGCTGGCGCGGATCGGCCACGGCCCACGTCAGCTTTGACGCGCTGGCCAGACACGCGCGCAGCCTTCGCGACCCGGCCGCTCAGATGCCCGGTGCGCAGACCAGTGAGGAGAACATGGCATGAACACCACCCGGGGCGTGATCGCCGAGGAACCCGGCAACGGCATCGTCGAGGTCTTTCCCCTGCCGACCGACGAAGCAACGCTGACCTCCCTGGTCACCGACATCTTTACCGACTGGTGGGAACACATCCACTTCGGCGTCATCGTCCAGGGCGCGGCATGGGAGGTCGCCGCGCCGTGCGCTCCCGTCCGCATCGGCTCCCTCGACGGGTACATCACCGTCAACTTCGGCCGCTGGCACTTCCACCTGTGCATCGGCGAGCACACCGCATCCGGTCCGGAGCTGGGCAGGATCCGCCGCTGCGCGCGCGCCGAGATGTACCGGATCCTGTACGACGACAAGCCGGGCAGCTGGGGGGTGCGGCTGTTCAACGGCGAGGGCACGCAGTTGATGACCGTCCTGCTCCCGCACCCGTGGCTCAGCGACACCCAGCAGCCGCTCGCAGAGCCGCAATGGGACCGGCTCGAGGCATGGGACACGCTGAGGGCAGGTTACCTCCAGGTCGGGCCCGACCCGCTGGATCGTACCGCCACCGGTTTTGCCCACTGAGCGAGAGGACTGGACCGTGACCGGAGCGGAATTCGGGCTCGCCCGGCTCGCGCGGATCGGCCCGTACTTCGCCCTGCTGGACGGGGGATCTGCGGGCGACGACGTCGGCTTCGAGCCGGTCACCGGCCTCATCGCGGACACGACGCAGGGGGCTGCGAGGCTCCGCGAGCGGATCGACGACGTGTCCGCCCGGCTCGGCACGACGCAGCGATGGATCGGCGCATCGATCCTGTTCCAGGGCTGGGCCGCCCGCCTCACATCGATCTACTCCGGGTCCGCCGTCCTGCGCGGCCCGGTACCCGACCTCGCCGCGGCCCGGCTGCACTACCGCGTGCCGCCGGCCGGCCCGGTAGACCTGCTGGCCGCGCCCCTGGTCGCGACGGACCTCGGCACCGGCTGGCTCATGCTCGCCGGCCATCTCGACCTGCTGGCCGCCGCCATCCGGCGTCAGGTCCGCATCGGGCGGCACCTGCTGCGCGGCAACCTGGCGTCGGCGCTCGCCGGGTCGCTGGCGGCGCTCGACCGCGCCGGACACGGGCCGCTGGACGAACTCATCAGCCATGCCTGGGCCCAGCCCGCCGAGCTGCGCCGTTACGGCCAATGGCGAGTCGCGGCAGGCGGCCCGCGATACGCGCGCACAACCTGCTGCGGCTACACCAGGCTGGCCGGCGGCCGCCGCTGCGGCGACTGCTCGCTCAGCTGGCGCCAAGCCAGTTCGCAAGGACTAGAAGGAAGGGGACAGACGGGCCGATGAAGATCTACACCCGCAAGGGCGATGCCGGCCAGACCAGCATCTGGGGAGGCCGTCGCCTCAGCAAGGACGACGCCAGGATGGAGGCGATCGGCGCCGTGGACGAGTGCAACGCCGCCATCGGATCGGTCCTGGCGTGCGGACTCCCAGACTCGCTGACCAGCATCCTGCAGACGGTACAGGGTCGGCTGTTCATCGTCGGCTGTGAGCTCGTGGCGCCCGACCAGGCCGGCAGTCGGGGCAACCTGCCGCGGCTCGTCGAGCAGGACATCAGCGAGGTGGAGGCCGCCATCGACGAGCTCGAACAGACCTTGCCCGAACTCCAGAACTTCATCCTTCCCGGCGGCACCGCCTCTGGAGCCGGGTTGCACGTCGCGCGGGGCAGCTGCCGCCGTGCGGAACGACGAGTCGCCACGCTGAGCCGGGCCGAAGGCACCGCCGCGGTCGTGCCCGCGTACCTCAACCGGCTGGCTGATCTGCTATTTGTCGCGGCCAGATGCGCCAACCACGCCGCAGGGGTATCCGATGTCGTGTGGAGCGGCAAAGCCAGCCGCTGACCAACCGTCCGACGCGCCCGCGCGGAATGAGCACCAAAGCCCGGGCTCGCGGGAATGCGCGAGATTTACCCATGTTCCCTTTCGCCGCTTATGGATGGGGCCTCGGACTGTTTATCAGCAAAGCCATTTCACCGTTACGGACAGTGAGAATGTCATACCATCTCGGGACTTTCATACCATGACACGCGCAGGACGTTGTCAGGGTGGATCGAACGGCGCCGGGCGGGAGCCGGGCGGCGATTTGGGCCCTCGGTACGTGGTGAGCGCCGGGCACGTCTTCGACGGCTCGCGCTTCCTGGCCGGCGGCGCCCAGGTCCTTGTGGACGGCGGCCTGATTGTAGCGGTGCAGCCACGGCACAGGCCGTACCCGGAGGGCTGGCCGGTGATCGACCGTGCCGGCGGCACCGTCTTGCCCGGGCTCATCGATACCCATGTGCATCTGGTGGGCAGCGGGGAGCCCGATGCGCTGGCACGGGACGCCGGCCGGTCCGGCGCGGAGCGCGAGCTGGTGATCCGCCGATCCCTGCGGCAGCAGCTGCAGCAGGGCGTCACGACCGTCCGGGATCTCGGGGACACCCGGTGGGCCGTGCTGGGCCGTACGGCGCAGGACGGCGAGCCGTCCGTCGTGGCGTCCGGCCCGCCGATCACCTCCCCCGGCGGGCATTGCGCCGCCATGGGCGGTGAGGCCAGTGACGCGGTCTCACTACGCGCCCTCGTGGCCGAAGCGCACGAGCGGGGCGCGCAAACAGTGAAGATCGTGGTGAGCGGCGGGGCGATGAGCGCCGGCTCGGACCTGCTCGAGCTGCAGTTCGACGTGGGCGAGGTCCGGCTGGTCGTCGAGGAGGCGCACCGCCGGGGATTGCCGGTGACGGCGCACGCCCATTCCGTGCCGTCGGTCGAGGTGTGCGTCGCCGCGGGTGTCGACGGAATCGAGCACTGCACCTGCCTGACCGCCCGCGGCATCCGCACTTCGACGGCACTGATCGACGCGCTGGCCGCGCGCCGGATCGAGGTGTGCCCCACCTTCGGCCGCCTGCCCGGGCTGCCGCCCTCCCCCCAGGCCATCGAGGTGATGCGGCGCACCGGGATGACCTTGCAGGCCCGGTTTGAGCAGGTCGGCGCGCTCTTCGCCGCCGGGGTGCCGATCCTGGCCGGGTCTGACGCGGGCATTCACCCGGCCAAACCGCACGGGGTGCTGGCGCATTCGGTTGCCGAGCTGACCCAGTCCGGGCTGCCGGTCGCCGCCGCACTGGCAGCCGCCACGTCCGCGGCCGCCGACGTGTGCGGCCTGGGCGGCAGCCGCGGCAGGCTCCGCCCGGGGAAGGCGGCCGACCTGCTGGTCGTCGAGGGTGACCTGGCCGAGGATGTCGCGGCGCTGACCCGGGCGCGGCTGGTGATCCTGCGCGGCCGGGCGATCCCGCTCAGCGGCGGCGCGCCACAAGAACGGAGTTGACCACCTCACCGAGCGGGTGCACCAGCACCTGCGGCACGCAGCCCGCTGCCTGCGCCACGTCACCGGGCTCGACCACGGCATACAGCAGCGAGCGCAGGCCGCGGGCACTGCGTACCACCAGGTAGGCGCCCGGATCCAGGGCGCGGCCCACGGCGTCCAGCACCGCCAGCTTCTGGCCACGGGTGTGCCCGGCGAGGGCCGCCACGACAACCACGTCGCAGCCGGCCAGCAGCCGCGCCATGTCCTCGGCCGAGGTGGCGTCGGCCTGGGCCACGCGAAGGCCCGGTCCGGGGGCGAGGCGGCCCAGCAGTCGCCGGGCGAGGTCTGCGGCCTGAGGCTCGTTGTCGACCACATCCACGGCCGCACCCAGTTCGCGGTGCATCAGCAGGGCGCTCACAGGCAGCGAACCGCCGCCCAGGAAACAGGCACGCGCCCCTGGACGGGGAACGTGGCCCGCTCCGGCGAGCGTGTGCATCTCCAGGCGGCTTAGCTGCTGGTAGTTCTCCAGGTAGGGGAACCGGCCCAGTTCGGCCCAGGGATCCGCGGCCTCCAGCACCCGGTGCGCCCAGGCCCGTTCGAGCAGCGACTCGCCCCGCGAGCAGAGGCGGAGCAGTTCGGGCCGCAGCCGCCGGATCCGGGGGTCGGCCAGGACGGGCCGTGCCGCCCGGTCGTCAGCGTGGACGCAGACCCGCACGAGCTCTTGGAAGAGCGCGTTCACGTCGGGGCCCGGAGCCAGATTGTCGAGGCGGCTCAGGTCCTGGTGGAGCCGGAGGACCTGGTCGCAGAGCCCGGCGGGGGGCTCGATCTCGACGTCGGGGGGAAACTCGGCAGTGCGCGAAGCGGCGACGCTCATCAGCCGGCGTGGTGCAGCAGCGCCTGGGCGTCGATCTCGAAGTGGACACAGTTGAACGGGTCCGGGCGGCTGTCGTGGACCTCACGGACGGGCAGGGCGCGCCAGAACGCCTCCGCCCCAGGCACCCCGGCGTCCGTATGCAGGTACACGCGACGGTAGCCGCCGGGTCCGGTGCTCCACGCGACGGCATGCTCCACCAGGGCGCGGCCCAAGCCCCGACGCCGGCCCCGGCCCGAGACCCATACCCGCACCAACTGGCAGACATCGGGCTGGTTGTACCGCTCGGCCAGCCAGCCAGGGTTTGGCGGGCTAGCCAGCTCACAAGGCCGCACGGCCGCGGTGCCGAGCAACTCGCCCCCAAGCCGCGCCACCAGCAGAGCCGATCGTGGCCGACGCAGGTAGGCCGCCTCCAGGTCGTCCAGGTCCCGGTGCCACTGCGGGCGGTAGCCGCCCAGATCGCTTTCCAGCACCTCCCGCATCACGTGCTCGGCGGCTGGCAGGTCGGGCGGCCCGGCGAGCGTAACGCGGAGCTGGGTACTGCCGACGGCGGCGGCCTGTGGTGCCAACATGATCTCCTCTTGGGATGGCGTCTGCCAGTTAGATAAGCCTTTGAGTACGTTCAGAGCTGACGCGGCCGCATCGATTGTTCCTTGGCGGAACTTGTGATCGGCCTATTCGCAGCCGATGATATCGCGACGGCGATCGCCGGCCGTTGTTACTGGGATTTATGGGAGCAACCACTTTCTACGCACAGCAGCCCCGGCTCGCCCGTTGTACGACCATTTCACGCAGCGCGGAATAGTGCTCGGGCGCACGCGACGCGCTGGCAGCGAACTAGCGCTGCTTTGCCGCGGCGAAGTACTGGCCGACCGCCTGCGCTATGCCGTCGGCGATCGCCTGCTGGCCCGCTGCGCTCACCGCGACCGACGCCTCGGACGGATCCGTCATGTACAGCGGCTCGATCAGGGCTCCCGGCATGGTGCTCGGCGTCGAGAAGTACCCCGGCTTGGCGGGGCCGAGCAGGAGCAGGTGACCGTACGCGACGTCGGCGCTGGTGAGCGCCGAGCCGAGCCCGCTGTCCGGCACGACCCCGGCGTCGGGGATCGCGTAGCCGCGCGCGTTCATGGCCGCGAGCACGTCGTCTTGCAGCAGCGTCGCCAGCCCCAGGTTCGCGGCCGAGAACGGCCGGTCCGCGTCATACCCGGTGAGGCACCCCGCGTCCCCCTGGTATCCGCCGTCCATGTAGATGCCGACCAGAATGCTGGCCCGGGCCAGGTCGGCGCACACGTCGCGAGCCGCGACATCGGCCAGCGCCGCCGACGCGGTGAGCACGCCGCCGGAGGTGTCGGCGGCAGTGAGGCGGGTCACCGATGTGTTCTCGGTCCGTGACACGACCACCCGGTAACCGCGGGCGCGAAGCAGCGCCATCGTGTCGAGTTCGACGGCCAGGTTCACGGTGGATTCCTCGGCCGGCGCACCGGTCTCGGTGGTGCCGACCGCGCCGGGGTCGACCCCGCCGTGACCGGCGTCGAGGAACACCGTCTCGTGCTGGTCGCCCGACGTCGGCGGGAACGCCATGCACGCGCCCGGGCTGAACAGCTCCGGGCTGATGGCCTGGCCGTCCGTCCGGGCCGCCGCCACGCTCCGGTACCGCACGCTCGGCCGCCGGGCTGCCCGGACGGCGACGTGCCCGCCCGCGGCGACCGCGTGCAGCAGCAGCAGCGCCGAGCACGCCGCCGCGGCAAGCAAGGCGACGGTGAGCGTAACCTTGGCCCGTTCCGGCATGACCGCTGCTCCATGGACGTCTCGCTGGGCGCACCCCTCTCGTGCATAGCCACTTCTGCTGAGCGGTTGCCGACGGCGAGCGCAAGGTCCGCTGCGAATCGCCGTCTCAGTTCGGGCCAGGGTTCGGGGGTCTTGCCGGGCCCGGC
>JASIJN010000367.1 GCA_030050125.1 Streptosporangiaceae bacterium
GGCCCTGCCTGAACGGACTGCCGTCCATCGCGGCGGCCATGGCCGAGCTGGCCGGCCCGCGGCCGCACCCCCGGGTGCTGGCCGACCTGACCCGCTGGGCCGGCCAGGTCGAAGGGCGCGGCGCCTGCCGCCACCCGGACGGCACGGTCCGGTTCCTGCGCAGTGCGCTGGAGGTGTTCGCCGGGGAGATCCGCGAGCACCGGCGGGGCCGCTGCAGCGGGCCCGCCGGCCCCTCGTTCCTGCCCGTGCCGGCCGGGCCGGCCCGCGAAGGAGGGCTGGATGAGGACTGGAGCTGATCGATGACCACGACGCTGCGGGTCAACCCGATCGCCTGCTCGGGGCACGGGCTGTGCGCCGAGCTGCTGCCCGAGCTGGTCTCGCTCGACGACTGGGGGTACCCGGTCGTCGCCGACGGCCCGGTGCCGCCGGGCCTGGCCCGGCGGGCGGTGACCGACTGCCCGGCGCTGGCGCTGCGGCTGGCCCCGGAGCCCGGGCCCGGCGGCGGCCAGGCCCGCCCCGAGACCGGGCGTAACGGCCCCCCGGCTTTCAGAAGAAACTCAGAGGCCACCCATACTGGCGCCAGAGACTCGCAGAGCATCCTGAGAGCATGACGAGCACCATGGAGAACCCGCTCACGGCGCCCGGGCCGGCCGACGGCACGCTCAGCACGCGGCCCGACGGCAGCCCGATCCGGATCCTGGTCGTGGACGACGAGCCCAGCCTGGCCGAGCTGCTGGCCAGCGTGCTGCGCTACGAGGGCTGGGACATCGCCGTGGCCGAGAACGGCTCGTCGGCGGTCAGGACCGCCCGCGAGTTCCAGCCCGACGCCGTCGTCCTCGACGTGATGCTCCCCGACTTCAGCGGGCTCGAGGTGCTGCGGCGGCTGCGGGCCGAGCTGCCGCACGTCTGCGTGCTGTTCCTGACCGCGCGGGACTCGGTCGAGGACCGGATCGCGGGGATCACGGCGGGCGGCGACGACTACGTCACCAAGCCGTTCAGCCTGGAGGAGGTCCTGGCCCGGCTGCGCGGGCTGCTGCGCCGGGCCGGCGTCGCCCGCGCCCGGGCCGGCACCGCGCTGACCGTGGCCGACCTCACCATGGACGAGGACGCCAGGGAGGTGCGCCGGGGGGACGAGCTGATCGAGCTGACCGCCACCGAGTTCGAGCTGCTCAGGTTCCTGATGCGCAACCCTCGGCGGGTGCTGTCCAAGGCGCAGATCCTGGACCGGGTCTGGAACTACGATTTCGGCGGCCAGGCCCATGTCGTCGAGCTGTACGTCAGCTACCTGCGCAAGAAGATCGACGCGGGCCGGGAGCCGCTGATCCACACCGTCCGGGGCGTGGGTTACGTCCTGAAGCCGGGCGCCTGAGGCGGACCGGTGAACGCCGCGACCGGCCGGGCGCGTCGCTGGCTGGCGGGCCGGACCCTGCGCGGCCGGCTGATCGCCGGCCTGGTCGCGCTGCTGTTCGTGGCCTGCGCCGCGGTCGGCCTGGTCACGTACCTGAGCCTGCACGGGTTCCTGCTCGGCCAGCTCGACGACAATCTGCAGGCCGCCAGCATGCGCTTCACCGCCTGCGTGGACGGCCCGCCCCCGGGATTCCAGCCGCCGGGCTCGGGCGGCTCGAACGCGCAGCCCGGCGACCACGACGACCACCGCGGCGACCCGGCCATGTGCGCCAACACCCCGGGCCAGGCCGAGGGGACGTTCTCCGCCGCGCTCAAGTCCGGCGCGGTCACCACGGCGAACGTCACGTACGGCGACTGCAGCCTTTCCGCCGCCGACAAGTCCGCGCTGGCCCGGCTGCCGGCCAACGGCCAGCCCTACACCGAGCGGCTGTACTCCCTGGACGCCGACTACCGGCTGGTGGCCAAGCCGGGGGACAACGGGCAGGTCCTGATCACCGGCCTGCCGCTCAGCCCGGTGACCGACACGCTGAACAACGTCGAGCTCACCGAGGCCATCGTGTTCGCCGCCGCGCTCCTGCTCACCGGGCTGTTCGGCACCGGCTGGGTGCGGCTGTCGCTGCGGCCGCTGCGCCGGGTGACCGTGACCGCCGCCGAGGTGGCCAGGCTGCCGCTGGCCAGCCAGGTCGACCTGCCGCACCGCGTTCCCGACGCCGACCCGCGCACCGAGGTCGGCCAGCTGGGCGCCGCGTTCAACCAGATGCTCGGGCACGTGGAAAGCGCGCTCGCCCGCCGGGAGGCCAGCGAGTCGCGGCTGCGGCGGTTCGCCGCGGACGCCAGCCACGAGCTGCGGACCCCGCTGGCGGCGATCCGTGGTTATGCCGAGCTGGCCCGGCGCCACCGGGGCGCGCTCCCGGCCGAGGTGGAGCACGCCCTCGGCCGGGTCGAGTCGGAGGCGAACCGGATGAGCACGCTGGTCGAAGACCTGCTGCTGCTGGCCAGGCTGGACGCGGGCCGGCCGCTGGAGTCCCGGCCGGTCGACCTGACCCGGCTGGCCATCGACGCGGCCAGCGACGCCCGGGCCGCCGGGCCCGATCACCGGTGGCGGCTCGAACTGCCGGAGGGCGCCGTGCTGGTGACCGGCGACCGCCAGCGGCTGCACCAGGTGCTGGCCAACCTGCTCGGCAACGCCCGGACCCACACCCCGGCCGGGACCACGGTCACCGTGTCGCTGCGCCGCTCCGCGGCGGGCGACGCCGAGCTGACCGTGACCGACGACGGCCCGGGCATCCCCGCCGAACTGGTGCCGGACCTGTTCGAGCGGTTCGTCCGGGGCGACAGCTCCCGGTCCCGCGCCGCGGGCAGCACCGGGCTCGGCCTGTCGATCGTGGCCGCGGTCATCGCCGCCCACCACGGGACGGTCGGCGTGACCAGCGAGCCGGGCCGGACCCGCTTCGCGATCACCCTCCCCTTGCTCCCCCCGCTCCCACGCTCATAGGCGGCGCAGAGACCGGGCGCAGTCGGCGCCCATC
>JASIJN010000047.1 GCA_030050125.1 Streptosporangiaceae bacterium
ACGCCGTGCAGGTACTCGGCGGGTACGGCTACGTCGAGGACTTCCCGGCCGCGCGGCTGATGCGCGAGGCCAAGGTGCTGCAGATCGTCGAGGGCACCAACCAGATCCAGCGGATGGTGATCGGCCGGTCGCTGACCAGGCCGGCCGGCTGACGCCGACCGCTAGGCGCCCGGCTCGCCCGAGCCGACCGACAGCCCGGACTCGGGGTCGAAGAACTGCAGGTTCGACGTGTCCACCGCAAGCTCGGCCGGCTGGCCCGGCCGGACCGCGCTGCGCGCGGCCACCCGGGCGGTCCACAGCGACCTGCCCCCGGCCATCGGGATAACCGCGTCCTCGTCATCGGCCACGGCCTGGGTGATGCTGGCGTGCTGGACCTGGGGAGCATCGACGCTGAACAGCACGTGGATCTCGCTGCCGAGGTCCTCGGTCACGTTGGCCGTCACCGGCATCCGCGCCCATGCCGCGTCGGCCAGGCTGGCGTCCTCGAAGTCCGACGGCCTGATGCCCAGGATCAGTTCCCTCCCGAAGTACCGGTCCAGGCCGGGGCGCGCCGCGAGCAGGGACGGGGGCACCGGGAGCCGGTGATCGGCGAAGGTGACCGCCGGGCCGTGGTCGCGGACCAGCCGCGCGGTGACGAAGTTCATCGCCGGCGACCCGATGAAGCCGGCCACGAAGAGGTTCACCGGGGCGTTGAACAGCGCCTGCGGCGTGTCGGCCTGCTGCAGCCTGCCGTCGCGCAGCACGCAGACCCGCTGCCCGAGGGTCATCGCCTCGACCTGGTCGTGGGTGACGTACACGGTGGTCACCCCGAGGCGCTCGTGCAGCTGGGACAGCGAGGCGCGCATGGACACCCGCAGTTTCGCGTCCAGGTTGGACAGCGGCTCGTCCATCAGGAACGCCTGCGGCTCGCGGACGATGGCCCGGCCCATGGCCACCCGCTGCCGCTGGCCGCCGGACAGCGCGGCCGGCTTGCGCTTGAGGTAGTCCTCCAGGCCGAGCATGGTGGCGACCTCGGTCACCCTGCGCCTGATCTCGTCCTTCGGCGTCTTGCGCTGCTGCAGGCCGAAGGCCAGGTTCTGCTCCACGGTCATGTGCGGGTAGAGGGCGTAGTTCTGGAACACCATCGCGATGTCGCGATCCTTGGGCGGCAGGTCGTTGACGACCCGGCCGCCGATCGAGATGGTCCCGGCGGTGATCTCGTCCAGCCCGGCGATCGACCGCAGCGCGGTCGACTTCCCGCATCCGGACGGCCCGACCAGCACCATGAACTCGCCGTCCGCGATGTCCAGGGTGAGCCCGTCCACCGCCTTCACGCCGCCCGGAAAGACCTTGTCCACGTGGTCCAGGACGATCTGCGCCATCCGGTCAGCCACCTCTGCTTTGCCCGTGTTTGCCGGGAGCGTACCCCGCCGGCTTCCCGGTGTTAAGACCGTCGGCCGGGGCGTTACGAAGGCGTAAACGCCGATACCAGGCTGTTATCGCTGGGTCCGGGCTACCGTATCGGGGTGGAGGAGACCAATCGCACCATCATCTCGCTGCTGACCCGCGACGGCCGGATGAGCTTCACCGAGCTGGCCAAGCGCACCGGGCTGTCGGTTTCGGCCGCGCAGCAGCGCGTGCGCCGCCTGGAACACCGCGGCGTGATCAGGGGATACGCGGCCGTCATCAACCCCGACGACGCCGGGCTGCCGCTGACCGCGTTCGTCTCCATCAAGCCGTTCGACCCGGCCGCCACGGACGACGCGCCGCAGCGGCTGTCGCACCTGTCCGCGATCGAGGCCTGCCACAGCGTGGCGGGGGAGGAGAGCTACATACTCAAGGTGCGGGTCGGCTCCCCGGCGGAGCTGGAGAACCTGCTGCAGGAGATCCGGTCGGCGGCCAGCGTGTCCACGCGCACCACGATCGTCTTGAGCACCCCGTACGAGAACCGCCCGCCGGACCTGGGAGCAAACCTGTGAGCGGGTCGGCCGTACGGCCGGCCCGCTAGGAGGCGACCGCGAACACCCGGAGCCGCTCGGGCGCCCCGGCCGCCACGCTGCCGGCCACGATCATCGCGGTGCCCTGATGCAGGTCGGCCGCTGTGGCCAGCTCCTCCGCCGGCGCCGATACCACGGTCGCGCCGCACAGCAGCGCATGGTCGATCAGCGTGCTGTAGGAGCGGCCGTCGCCGGCCGGCGGGGCGGCCAGGACGACGTCCTGCGCGCAGATCCCGCCCTCGGCCTCCAGCTCGCGCAGCAGGCCGGACAGCTCCTGATGGCTGAGCGGCGCGGGGCCGAGCATCCCGTCGGGCCGCCGGGCGTAGGGCAGCAGGGCTGGGTCGTGCGGCCGCCCCGTAGCCGGCCGCAACGTGCCCATCCCGAGCAGGCAGCTGAACTGGGTCGTGCCCGCGGCCTCGCCGAACGAGATCACCTGCCGCACCCAGGAGCGGTCGGCCGCCGCCAGCGCGGCGGCGGCCAGTGGCGGCGCGGTCAGCAGCATCCGCGCCCCGCAATCGGCGAGCTGCCCGGCCATCTCCGGCACGGTCAGCACCGCGGCCAGCGGCGTGGGCACGCCGCCCGCCGCCCGTATCGCGTGCACGGCCAGCACATAGCAGGCCGCGTCGGGAACGCACACGCCGACGACGTCCGAGGGCTGCAGCCCGCGCCAGGCCAGCCCGGCCGCGGCGGACTGCACCGTGACCGCGAGCTCCGCGTAGCTCCACGACCGGCCGGCGGGGCCTTCGACGAGGGCGCGGTGCTCTCCGCGGGACGGCGCCACGGCCAGCAGCCGCTGGGTGACCGTGACCTCGCCGAGCGGCGCCTCTGTGCCCATCGTCATCGACCGGCCACCTCCGGTTCAGCCAGGCTGGATCCGTTGCCCGACGTTACGGCCGGACGCCCGCGGGCCGCATCGTCAGGACTATGTAGTCCGGTATGTATCCGGGTCCGGCCGAGCGCCGCGGGGGACCTGGCCGCGGCCGGCCACCCCCCTCCTGGTGGCCGGAGTACCGGCTAGGTCCCCCGCGTCGCGCTCTGCTGATGACGCTAGGCGGCAGCCTCCCGCGCCGCATGCCCAGAATTGGCCATCTAGATGTGCATTCGGTGGCCAGGGCGTGTGTGTAGGGCCTGCACCGGGGATGTGTAGTCGGGCGGCGCGGATGTGCACGCCGCCCGGTTAGCCTTCGGCCGCGGGCCGCGCCTGCGACTCGCGCTGCGCGGCCCACGCGGCGAGCTGGGCGCGCGAACTGAAGCCCAGCTTGGTGAAGATGTTGGCCACGTGCCGCGCCGCCGTGGCCGGGCTGATCACCAGCTCGTCGGCGATGCCGCGGTTGGACAGGCCGCGCGCGATCAGGGCGGCGATCTCCAGCTCCCGGGCGGTCAGCGCGCCCGCCGTCGGCCGGGAATCGGGCCGCGAGTCGGCCAGCGGGAAAGCAAGAGGCGGCACCGCGTGACCGGCAGGCCCACCGCTGCCCGGCCCGGTGGCGAACCGGACCGCCTCGTGGGCGC
>JASIJN010000368.1 GCA_030050125.1 Streptosporangiaceae bacterium
ACCAGGACCAGCAGCAGCAACAGCGACAGCACCGCGCCCTGCCCTTGCAGGCCGGGCGTGCCGAGCTGGCCCTCGATCAGGTTGCCGTTCATCGAGGTGTTCGGCGCCCCGGACAGCAGCTGGTTGGTGAAGTAGTCGCCGAGCATGGGCAGCACGGTGATCAGCATGCCGGTCAGGATCGGCTGCCGGGACAGCGGCAGGGTGACCCGGACGAAGGTGCGAACCCGGCCGAGCCCGAGGTCGCGGCCGGCCTCGATCAGCGAGGCGTCGATCCGGTCCAGGCCGGCGTACAGCACCAGGATCAGGTACGGGATGTAGCCGTAGACCAGGCCAAGGATGACCGTGATCGGCTTGCCGCCGAGCCAGTCGATGGGTGACGCGGGCGAGGTCAGGTGCAGGAACGACAGGGTCTTGTTCACGTAGCCGTCGGTCTGCAGCAGGTCGATCCAGGCCAGCATCCGCATCATGTAGCTGATCCAGAACGGGGCGATCAGCAGCACCAGGAACAGGGCCTTGCGCCGGCCGGCGAAACGGGCCACGAAGTAGGCGGCCGGGTAACCGAGCGCCAGGGACAGCAGCGAGGCGGCGACGACGTACACGATCGTGCGCAGCGCGATCGGGGCGGCGAACGCGGTGGCGCCGAACAGGTCGTGCCACACGTTGATGACGTTGGACGAGCTCCAGTGCAACGGGTTGTACTGGGCGATCGGCGCCTCGGTGAGCCGGTTCAGCTGCCCCTCGGCGATCGCCAGCACGGCATAGAACGGCACGATGAACAGCAGCAGCAGCCAGAGGATCCCCGGGGCGGCGAGTATCACCCAGAAGGCCTTGAATTGCTGCGTGTCGCGCTCCGGGCGGTTCTGCCTGCCGCGGCGCCGGGCGGCCGGGCTTGCGGGCGGGGGCGGCGACTGCGGGGAAGCGATGCTCATGTCAGATCCCGTTGCTCACGACGAGCCAGGCTTGCTGCCACAGGGCGTCGGCATCCACCGGCAGTTGCAGCTCGCCCACGCCGCGCCGGAAGTAGGAAGGGAGCACCGCGGTGGAGATCAGGCTCGGCGGCAGAATCTGCTCCTTGACCAGGAGCTGCGGCGTCACCGCGTTGAGCGGCTGCATGTAGCCGTTGAAGCTGATGTTCTCCAGCGCGTTGTTCAGGTCCATGAAGTAGTTGAGGAACAGGTGGGCCAGCACCGGGTTGGACGCCGAGCGGAGGATGGTCAGCGTGTCGTTCGCCACCGGGCCCTTGCCGTCGGCCGGGAACCAGTACCCGACGACGTCGACCGGGGTCCCCTTCGGCATGTAGGCCGCGGCCGCGGCCATGTCCCCGGACCAGGCGTGGTGGATCCAGATCTGGCCGCTCGGGATCTCGGTGTAGTCGTTGTTGTCGATGTGCACGTTGACCAGGCTGGACAGGTCCTGCAGCGACTGCCGGGAGAGCGAGATCTGGCGGTAGTCGGTGGTGTTGAGGTCGAAGATCCCGTTCTTCATCAGGCCGAGGCTGATCCCCTCGCGGTAGTCGTCGAGGATCGCCACCTTCCCCTTGTACTTCGCCTGCCAGGGCATGGCCCAGGGGTTCTTCATCTTGTAGGGGTCCTCGGGCACGAGGTCCTTCCGCCAGGAGATGCCCGTGGTGTAGATCGTGTACGGCACCGTGTACCGCCAGCCCTGGTCGTAGAACGGGTTCTGGAAGTCCGGCCAGGTCTGGGTGATGTTCGGCAGGTAGCTGTGATTGAGCGGCTGGATCAGCTGCGACTCGATCAGCTGGCCGAGCACGTCGACGGTGACGCCCATGAAGACGTCGAAGCTGAGGCCGCTGCGCAGCTTGGCCAGTGCCTCGTCCATGGTGTTGAACGTGGTCACCTGCGCTTTGCAGTTGTACTTCTTGGCAAAGCTGTTCACGCACGCCTGGTTGACGTAGGCGACCCAGTTGAAGATCTGCAACGTGGCGCCGGTCTCGGGGGCCAGGCCGCTCGCTATCGGCTTGTTCTCCTTGAAGACCGGCCAGGTGACCGGGTGATTCGGTCTCGGCAGCGGGACGTTCACGTTTCCCGACAGGTCGGACGCGCACGCGGCGAGCAGCGGGCCGGCGCCGCCCGCCAGCAGCCCGGCAGCCGCGCTACCACGCAGGAAACTGCGGCGGGTCGGCAGGCGGCGCGGCGGGTTCGCGCCGGCCACCCAGCCCTCTCGTGGGTGCATGCCACCTCCGGCCGTGCTCGAGGCGGATACTGACTGAACATTCGGTCAGTGCACGGTGCTAACGCTTAGAACTACTACCGTGAGGCATCCGGCGCAAGACTTTCGGGATAACAGACCAGATTGGGTACGGATGGAGGGCGGAGGTCAGCTACGGAGGGCGGCCGCGAACTTGGCGAAGTTGCCGGTGAACCGGCCGATGTCAGACTCGTCGTGCTGCACCGAGATCAGCCACTGCTCGATCTTTCCCCAGGGCGGCAGGAAGACGCCGCCGTTGTGCTGGGAGAGCCAGTGCGCATGGCTGTAGGAATCATCGATGCCGAGGAAGCCGCGAAAATCACGAACCGGCGCGGCGGTGAACACCACGCAGCCCTTGGCACCGACCGATACCACCCGAGCGGGCAGCCCGTTCCGGTCGATCGCCTGCTGGAGGCCGGTCACCGCCTGCTGACGCAGCGCCTCGATCCGCTCGTAGGCGGCGGGCGTGGCCACTTCGCACAGCATCGCCCGGCAAGCCGCCATGGCCAGCGGGTTGCCGTTGAAGGTCCCGACCATCTCGTAGTCACCGTCGGCGACGTGTCCCATCGCGTCCTCGGTCCCGCCTATGGCCGCGACCGAGACGCCGCCGCCGATGGCCTTCGCCAGGCATACGAGGTCCGGCGTGACCCCGGTCACGCCGGTCGCGCCACCGGGGCCCGCGGTGAGCCCCGTCTTCACCTCGTCAAAGGTCAGCAGGGCGCCGTGGGAGTGCAGCAGTTCTTTCAGGCCGGCCAGGTATCCGGGCTCGGGCAGAATGATCCCGGCGTTCATCATGATCGGCTCGACGATCATGCCGGCGACCTGGCCCCGGTTCTCGTCCAACAGCCGGGCCACGCCCTGCAGGTCGTTGAACCCGACCACCAGGGTGAGGTCGATGATCGCCCGCGG
>JASIJN010000369.1 GCA_030050125.1 Streptosporangiaceae bacterium
CCGCCCGGCAGGACCCGCAGACGCCCGACGCGCCCACCCACGCCAGCCTGGTCAGGGCGAAGTACGGCGACGCGCCCGCCCGCCAGCCGCGGCCGAACGCCAACCGCGGCGACAACGTCACCGGCGCGTCCCCGTACCAGGACACCGACCCGGAACTCCGGGCCGAGTACCCGCAGCCGTGATGCCCGGCGGCGGCCACCCCGCCAACGACGCGTGGGAGGCGCTGCTGTCCGCCCACGCGGTGCTGATGAAGCAGTTCGCCGCGGAGGACATCTGGACGGACGTCTCCATGCGGGAGTACGACGTGCTGTACACGCTGTCCAAGTGCCGCGAGCCGGTCCGGCTCAGCGAGCTGAACCGGCACGTCCTGCTCAGCCAGCCGGCGCTGTCCCGCCTGGTGGACCGGCTGGCCGAGCGCGGCATCGTCCGGCGCCTCGCCGACCCGGCCGACGGCCGCGGCGTGCTGCTGTCGCTCACCCCGGCCGGCCGGGCGCTGCAGCGCCGGGTCGGGCGCGAGCACGCCCGAGGCGTGGCCCGGGCCATGTCCGGCGGCCTGACCCCGGGCGAGCTGCGGCAGCTCGAAGCGATCTGCCGGAAGCTGGCCCGCCAGCCCGCCGTCGAGCCCGCGGCGGCCGGCCCGAAGAACGGGGGACACGTGCATGAACCCGCCTGAGCAGAAGGAACGATTCAGGCTCGTCGTGGTCAGCGGCGGCGCCGGTGATCCGTCCTCGACCCGGCTGCTGGCCGACCGCATCGCCGGCCGGGCCGCGGCCCTGGCCGCCGGGTCCGGCAACACCGTGACGACCAGCGTCATCGAGCTGCGCGAGATCTCCGCCGACATCTCCGCCGCCCTGGTGTCGCAGCTGGTCACGCCCAGGCTGCAGCAGGCGATCACGGCGCTCGGCGAGGCCGACGGCATCATCGCCGCCGCCCCGGTCTACAAGGCCGGCCCGAGCGGGCTGTTCACCTCGTTCTTCCAGGTCCTGGACAACGACCTGCTGATCGGCAAGCCGGTGGTGCTGGCCGCGACGGCCGGGACCGCCCGGCACGCCCTGGTCGCGGACGACCAGATGCGGCCGATGTTCGCCTACCTGCGCGCCATGACCGTGCCGACCTCCCTGTTCGCGGCGCCCGAGGACTGGAGTGACCCGAGCCTGAACCAGCGGGTCGACCGGGCCGCGGTCGAGCTTGTGCTGCTCATGGAGAGCGGCTTCGCCCGGAAGATCTCCGGCGAGCACTGGCAGCGCTACCAGCACGAGTTCGGCAGCGCGGGCGGAACCGAGACCTCGGTCGACCTCGACACCGACCTCATGCGGCTCGCGGCCGGAGGGTCCGCGGGGTGACACCACCCCGGCCGGCCGAGCTCGAGGGTGTCCAGGTCGGCCGGGCTGGCCCAGTAGGCCCAGTGGGCCGGGCTCCGCTGGATCGCGGCGCTCACCTCGGCCGCGCAGCGCGCGAAGGCCGTCGCCGTGTCCTCGTCCATCGGCACCGGGGCGGAGACCTCCAGCACCTGGTGGCGGTAGTCGGCCGAGCGGTACTGGAAGCACATCAGCACCGGGGCCCCGGTCAGCTGGGCCAGGGTCACGACCCCGGGCAGGAGCCGGGCCCGGCCGCCGAGGAAGGGAACCTCGACCGCGCGGGCCACGTCGCTGTCCAGCGGCGGCGCGTCGATCGCGATCGTGACCACCTCGTTGGCCCGCAGCGCGGCGGCGGCCTGGGCCGCGACCTCGAACCGGCCGGGCCATGGCTCGATGTTCGGCCGCTGCCGCTGGCGCCGCGCCCGCCGGTAGACGTGGTCCCAGAACCGCCGCTCGGCGCGGGAGAGGCCGGCCGTGTACTTGTACTGCCAGCGCCCGATGGAGGTGACCGGGAACCCGCTGCACTGGAGCACCGAGAAGCTGCTGTGATAGGAGCCGAAGTGGGCGCCGCACAGGATCGCTCCCCTTCCCGCGGCCAGCGCGGCGTCCAGGTGCTCCCGGCCCCGGATCTGGACCAGCCGCCGCAGCGGCCGGGCCCGGTGCCGCAGCCGCATCATGTCGACCGCCTCGCAGGAGGCGAACCGGAACCAGTCCCTGGTCACCTCCTGCGCCGCGGCCGGGCTGAGTTCCATCCCGAGCAGCCGCAGGTTGCGGGCCAGCTCGGCGCGCTTGCCGCTCTGGCGGCGCAGCAGCCAGTCGCCGCGCCAGCAGGCGATGCGGTAGCCGGCCGCGGCCGGCAGCCGGGCCAGGACCGGCGCGCCGACCGCCCAGTAGGCCATGCCCTCGGCGCTGCGCAGCAGCCTCTGAGCGCGGCGGTCACCCACGCACGGCCTCCTGCCTTCGGGGCTCCCGGGCCCGGACGTAGCCGCAGATGGCGTTCACGCTCGCGAAGTTCTCCGGGAGCAGATCCGTGTCGCCCACCACGATCTTGAACCGCTTCTCGAGGAAGACCACCAGCCTGAGCAGGCTCAGCGAGTCGAGGACGCCGCTGTCCAGCAGCGACGTGTCGTCCGCCAGCGGCAGCACCGCCGCGTCCTGCACCAGTTCCCGGCTGACGTAGTCGTTGATGATCGTCTCCACTTCGGCACGTTCCTTTCCGTGAGTTCCTGCTCGCCCTCGCCGCGGGCCGCAGGCCCGCCTACTCCCGGGCCAGTCCGGTCCGGTCGACCTTGCCGGTCGAGGTCCGGGGCAGCGCCTCGCGGAACTCGACGGCGTCCGGCACCATGTAGCCCGGCAGCCACTGCCGGCAGTGGTCCAGAACCTTCTCGCGGGTGAGGTCGCCGGCATCGCCGCCTGGCCGGTCGACGGCGACGACCGCGCGCAGGCGGGTGCCGAGCA
>JASIJN010000370.1 GCA_030050125.1 Streptosporangiaceae bacterium
TCCCATCGTGTTCGCGCCCGCGCGCCCGGATATACGTCCCGGACACGAGACCGACGTGATCTTCGAGGTGCACGAGACCGGCGACGGCGGCCGCGCCCTGCCGGTGTTCACGACGGTCGAGAGGCTGGTGGCGGCGCTCGGCCCGAACCAGCCGTGGGTCGCGCTTCCGCTGGCGAACGTCCAGCGGATCATGGGCGCCGCTGGCGTGGACAAGGTCGCGCTCGATCCCGAGGGCCAGCCCGGCGGCTGGCAGTGGCAGGAGAGCGATCTCGAGGCCCTCAAGGCCGCGGAACGGAGGCCGTGATGCTGCTCGAAGACGGCGGAGGCGGCTCCGGCGCAGGCGACGGCTTCCAGGTCGTCATGGCCGACCTGGTCGACGCGGCGGCCACGTTCAAGTCCGAGGCGACCGCGTTCAGGGCGATCATGCCGGACAACGGCCCGCTCTGCCCGGACGGCGGCGACGCGGCGTTCGATCAGAACCTGCAGGTCGTGGTCGAGATGATTGGCACGCTGCACCTGCAGGCGGCCGGCGTCATGGAAGACGATTCGGCCAAGCTGACCAAGGCTCACGCCAACTACGCCAACACCGACGAAAGCCTGGCCCGGCTCTGCAGCCAGATCATCTCCCCGGACAAGATCAACTAAAGGAGACGCCGTGGCCCCCACCGGCACGCTGCCGTCGACGGCCCTGGGCACGCTGGCGCCGTTCTCCTACGACTGGGTGGGCGGCGATATCCACGGTCTCGCCGCGTTCGCGCGCACGCTCTACGGCTACGTCCCGCGATTCGAGGACGTGGTCACCGCCCTGGACAAGAAGGTGGGCCAGATCGTCGGCGACGCGGGCTGGGAGGGCTCGGCAGCATCGGCGTTCACCTCCAACTGGGAGATGGTCTCGGCCGAGGTCAACGCCGTCGGGCTGGTGATCATTCAGACCGGGAGCATCGTCGACCAGCTGGCCGTGGAACTGTCCAAGATCGAGAACGCGCTGGAAATGGCCGCGGACGAGACCGCCGCGCACGGCGTGCAAATCGGTGGCAACGGCCAGCCGCCGCAGGCCTGCTACGCCGACCAGACCCGGGAACAATGGGCGGAAGGCTACGCGTCGTTCTATCAGCAGTGCATCGCGGTGGCCAACGACGCCCGGGTCCAGGCCGCCGGCGCATTGCATAGCGTCTTCACCGCGATCACGTCGGGCACGCCCGGCAAGGGCGACGGCCACGCTGGTTCCACTTCCGGAACCAAGGCCAACGAGGGCACGACGATCGGCGACCTCCTGGCGGATCTGCTGGCATCGCCCACGACCTACGCGGGTCAGGTCGCGGACAAGGTGATCGAGCTCACGGCGAAGGCCAAGGGAGCCATGTCGGCCTGGGAGGCCGCGCAGAAGGCCGCCCGCCAGGCCGACGGCCGGTTCGGGAAGATGCCCGACGACGTCAAGCAGGGCCTGCGCGACGCCAAATCCAAGCTTGACTCGACCAAGGCGGACCTCGCCGAGGCCGAGGACGACGAGAGTGCCTTCAGCAAGTTCTTCGGCACGACGCTGGGAGACCTGCCCGGCTTCAGCAAGCTGGCGGACAGCCTCGACGACGGCAGCCTGCTGAGCGCGGCGCTCGACGTGCCCGTGGTCGACGTGGTGGCGGGCGGCGTGGGCACCTACTTCAACGCCCAGGCGGACATCCACAAGGGTGTGCCCGCCTGGGCCGCCTACCCGCTGGAGGCCGGTGCCACCGTGGCCGCCATCGCCGCGGGAACCGCGGTGGCCGGCGTGGTCACCGGGGCCATCACCGTTGGCGCGCCGGTGCTCGGCGTGGCGGCGGGTGTCGCGGTGGGCGCGGTGGTGGCGTACGGCGTTGGCGACTACCTTCATAACTACATCGCGGACTTCGGTCAGCAGATCCACGAACACGGCTGGGTCGGCGCCTTTACCGATTTCGGCGCGGCCGGGGTCAGCACATGGGATGACACCAAGCAGTTCGGCGAGGATATAGGCCATCTCGCGAGTGACGCCGGCGAGGGCATCTGGCACGGCATTACGTCGATCTTCTAGCCGGAGGCGCGGATGGGTTTGTTTGACCGCTCAGGAAGCAAGCTCGCGACCCGGCCGTCATTGCTGCTCACCGCGGACCCTGGCGACGCGCTGCTGGACGCGGTTCGGCGATACGACCCCGAGGTGCGTCCCTGGCATGGCCGTCTGGTGTTCTCCAACGGCGTCTTGCTCTTCGGGCCGATCGAGGTGACGGCCAAGATCCAGCAGGAGGCCGGGCTCCCGGCCGACGCATCGGTGGCCTACTACACCGGCGTGGCCGCGCAGAGCAAGAGCGAGCGCCGCGTCGAGTCGGCGAAACACGACGACGCCGAGAAGCTGCTGCACGGCCTGGCGGTGCGGCTGGGCGGGAAGACACGCCTGGCGGACGAGCCGTCCAAGCTCGCCCTGCTGGCCTCGGTATACGGCGAGCAAGCGCCGCCCCCGGACCAGGTGGTGGATGCCCTGCGGCCCTTTGGCGGCGAGCCGAGGATCGAGGATCAGGAAGAGGACACCTACAGCATTAGCGGCGACGGAACGCACTTCTACACGGCCTACTGGTCGCCACGGCTGTTCGTGAGCCGGGAGGAGCCGGCCGCGCTGGGCAAACTGCGCTCGGGCAAGCTGCACCACTGGGACCTCAACACCGGCGCCGCGGCGCAGAAGGCCTCCCGCGAGCTGTGCCTCAAGGTCGGCGAGGCCGCGCTGGCCCTCGCCGCCCTGGCGGACGGCGTCGCGATTGACATGCTCGGATTCCGGATCAGCGCCCCCGAGGACGTGCTGCTGCGCTGACCAGGCACGCCAGCCCGCCAGCGACTCTGGCGCAGTCGGCGATCACCCGTGAGCCGACGTGAAGGCCCGGGGGGCGGGCAACCGTCGTGCCCTGGGGACGCCTTGGGGGCGGGGCGGGCAACGGTCAGGCCCGGGGACGCCGGGGGCGGGCGGGCCAGGGTTGGGCTCGGCGGGGCGGAATGTCGGACGGTCGGCCTACAGTTGAAACCCTGGTGGAGTGTCCGCCGATCCTGAAGGGGGAGTCATGCGTCCGGTAACCGACCTGCAGCGGCGCGTTGCCCCCTTCGAGGTCATCACCGACATGGTGCCCGCTGGCGACCAGCCGCAGGCGATCGCGGAGATGGAGAAGCGCATCCGCTCCGGGGCCAAGGACACCGTCCTGCTCGGCGCGACCGGAACCGGCAAGACCGCGACCGTGGCCTGGCTGGCGGAGAGACTGCAGCGGCCAGCCCTGGTCATGCTGCCGAACAAGACCCTGGCCGCCCAGTTCGCCAACGAGCTGCGCGAGATGCTGCCAAACAACGCCGTCGAGTACTTCGTCTCCTACTACGACTACTACCAGCCGGAGGCGTACGTCCCGCAGACCGACACCTACATCGAGAAGGACTCCTCGATCAACGACGAGGTGGACCGGCTGCGGCACTCGGCGACGAACTCGCTGCTCACCCGCAGGGACACGATCGTGGTCGCGTCGGTGTCCTGCATCTACGGCCTCGGCACGCCGCAGGAGTACGTCGACCGGATGCTGAAGCTCAACGTGGGCGGCACGATCGACCGCGACACGCTGCTGCGCCGGCTGGTCGGCATGCAGTACGCCCGCAACGACCTGTCGTTCACCAGGGGCACATTCCGGGTGCGGGGCGACACCATTGAGGTGATCCCGGTCTACGAGGAGCTCGCGGTCCGGATCGAGATGTTCGGCGACGAGATCGAGCGGCTGATGACGCTGCACCCGCTGACCGGCGAGGTGCTCAGCGAGGACGACGAGCTGTACATCTTCCCGGCCACGCACTACGTGGCCGGCCCGGAACGGATGGAGCGCGCGATCGCCGGCATCGAGGCCGAGCTCGCGGAGCGGCTCGGCGTGCTCGATCGGGAAGGCAAGCTGCTCGAGGCGCAGCGGCTGCGGATGCGCACCACCTATGACATCGAGATGCTGCGCCAGGTGGGCAGCTGCTCGGGGATCGAGAACTACTCCCGGCACATCGACGGCCGCGAGGCCGGCAGCCCGCCGAACACGCTGCTCGACTACTTCCCCGAGGACTTCTTGCTGGTCATCGACGAGTCGCACAACACGGTGCCGCAGATCGGCGCCATGTACGAGGGCGACGTGTCCCGGAAACGGGTCCTGGTCGAGCACGGGTTCCGGCTGCCGAGCGCGATCGACAACCGGCCGCTGACCTGGGAGGAATTTGGCGATCGGATCGGCCAGACGCTGTACCTGTCGGCCACGCCCGGTCCGTACGAGCTGCAGCGGGTGGCCGGCGAGGTGGTCGAGCAGGTGATCCGGCCCACCGGGCTGGTCGACCCCCAGGTGATCATCAAGCCGACGAAGGGCCAGATCGACGATCTCGTGCATG
>JASIJN010000371.1 GCA_030050125.1 Streptosporangiaceae bacterium
ATGGGCTCGCTCGGCACCACGAACCTGACGCCGCTCCAGGGCATGTGGGCCAGCGCGCCGACCATGGCGATCCTCGACGGCGTCGATGAGGTGCACAAGGTCACGGTGGCCCGCAACGTGCTCAAGGGCTACCAGCCGCACCCCGGATTGTGGCCAACCGAGTACATACCGGCCAAGCGCGAGCAGGCGCGTAAAAAATTCGCCGACCTGATAGCGGCCGATGCGGACCTGGCCGCGTGGGCCGACCACGCCGCGCGGGCCACGGCGCGGGGTCAGCTCTAGCCGGATCGTCCGGCCTGGACCCGCACCGCGTCCGACCATATGGTTCAGTCCATGGCAGCCCGGGCATCGGCCACCGCTCGTTCGCTGACCGAGTCGGTGATCCGGGAGATGACCCGTCTCGCCCTGGAACACGACGCGATCAACCTGGCCCAGGGGTTCCCCGATTTCCCGGCGCCGGACGAGGTCAAGCGGGCGGCGATCGAGGCCATCGACGCGGACGTCAACCAATACCCAATCACCTGGGGCCAGCGTTCGATCCGGCGGGCGCTCGCGGAGAAGTACGGCCAGCGCTACGGCCTGCAGATCGATCCCGAACGCAACGTCTGCATCACATGTGGTGCGACCGAGGCAATGATCACCACGATGATCGGCTGCGTCGACCCTGGCCAGGAAGTTGTGGTCTTCGAGCCCTTCTACGAGAACTACGGGGCCGACGCGACGATCGCCGGCGCGATGCCCCGGTTCGTCACCCTGCGCGAGCCGGACTGGCGGTTCGACGAGGCCGAGCTGGCCGCGGCGTTCGGCAACCGGACCCGGGCGATCGTGCTGAACACGCCCGGCAACCCGACCGGGAAGGTGTTCAGCCGCGAGGAGCTGACGGCGATCGCCGGGCTGTGCCAGAAGTACGGGGTGCTCGCGATCACCGACGAGATCTACGAGCACATCGTGTACGACGGGGCGCGGCACATTCCGATGGCCACGATTCCAGGGATGGAAGACCGCACGATCACGATCAGCGCGTTGTCGAAGAGCTACTCGGTCACCGGCTGGCGGGTCGGCTGGGCGATCGCGCCGCCCGACCTCACCGACGCGATCCGCCGGGTACACGACTTTGTCACGGTCGGCGCGCCGACCCCGCTGCAGGAGGCCGGTGCGGTGGCGCTCCGGCTGCCCGGCTCGTACTACAAGCAGCTCGCCGCGGACTATGCGCAGCGCCGCGACCTCATGCTGCAGATCCTGTACGCCACTGGTCTTCGGCCGGTCACGCCCGCGGGCGCGTACTACATACTGACCGACGCCTCGGCGCTTGGACTGGGCGACGACATCACGGCGGCACGCGCGCTGGTCAGGCGCGCGGGGGTGGCCGCCGTGCCCGGCTCCTCGTTCTACTCGCGGCCCGAGCTTGGCCGGTCCAAGCTGCGGTTCTCCTACAGCAAGAGGCTGGAGACGCTGCGCGAGGCCGGGCGCCGGCTGGCCCGGCTCAGTGGTGGCTGAACCGCGGACGGGTGAGCAGCTCGTCGCTCTGGTCTGTGCTGCCCTTCAGGCCGGCCACCAGCGGGGAATGAGCCAGTACGACCGCACCCGCCACCATGACCAGCAGTGACAGCGCCTCCAGGGGGCCCCAGGCGCCGGTGGTCCGCAGGTTGTCGCCGAACAGCCACACCCCGATCAGGATGCTGGCCACCGGGTCGACGAGCACGATCGTCGACTGGGAGGCGACGATCGGCCCCGCGTGGATGGCGTTCTGGGCCAGGAACACCGCCAGCGCCCCGAAGCAGGCCAGCGCGTAGGTCTGCCAGTGCCGGTAGAGCGAGGTCCAGTCCGTCGCCGCGTACCCGGAGACCACCTTGGTACAGGCCGCCGTGAAGGCGAAGCTGATCGACGCGGCGGTGCCGAACATGGCGGCACGCCACCAGCGCGGGCCGCGCAGCGCGAGCACGACCGCTGTCGCGATCCCGGCGCCGCACCCCAGGATGGCGATCGCCCACTCCCAGGCGGGCGGCGCGAGCGTGCCATCCACCGGGTCGGCGAAGTAGAGGAACCCGGCGAGGCCGACACACACGGCCAGCACCCCGATCCACTCACGCCGGCCCATCGTGAACCCGAACCATGAGACCAGCACCACGACCAGGAACACCAGCTCCGTGGTCAGGATCGGCTGGACCTCGGAGAGCCGGCCGAGGTGCAGCGCGACGGCCTGCAGCAGGAAGGAGACGATCATCAGCACGAACCCGGCCAGCCAGATCCCGCGCCGCAGCGCATGGGTGATCAGGCTAAGCCTCAGCGTGGCATCGGCCGGTGCGGACTCGATGCCTTTTCGCTGGAACACACTGGTCAGGGCGTTGGCAAGCGCAGCGCCCAGAGCCAAGACGACGACCATCAAGCTCCCGCTCTGCCGCTCCGGTCTGCCCGGTACTCTGTGACCCCTCGGATACGCAGACTCATGTATTATACAGCTATCTAGCAGAGCATACCAGGCGGCAACAACGGAGCTGGGATCGGCGCGTGGGTTACCACCAAGGCGGGGCAGACCCCATCGGCACCATCGAGCTTGAACTAATCAAGCTGGTCCGCCACCTGGAGACTTTCGGTCGGCGCAGTTCGCTGTACGTGCAGGTGGATCGCGCGGGCTATCTCGCCATGCGGGTGCTCGAAGACCTGGGGCCGACCAGCACGAACGCGCTGGCCCAGGCTCTGCACCTGGACGCGTCGACGGTCACCCGGCAGGTCGCCGCCCTCGAGCGCGCGGGGTTCGTCGTCCGCAGACCAGATCCCGCCGACGGCCGCTCGTCGATCATCGCCCTGACGCCCGGCGGCCGCACGTCCATGGCCGAGGTGGAGCAGGAGCGGCGGCGGTGCATCGAGGCGCTGGTCAGCGACTGGGGTCCCGCGGCGCAGGCCGACCTCGCCTGCGCGCTGACCAAGCTCAACTTGTCCCTGATCGACAGCGTGGCCGATCCGGCCAGGCGGGCCTGCCGGGAGGCCAGTTAGCCCCTGGATGCCCTCCTTGACCAGAAAGCGGATCGCGTCCACGATGTCGCGGCGGCAGTGCCCGGCCCGCAGGCGCTCACAGGCCGGTGAGGAAGCTCAGGCTGCGCTGCCAGGCCAGGGCGGCGGCCGGGCCGTCATGGCCGGGCGTGCCAGGGTCGCAGACGGCGATCTCGGCCGCAGGCTGATACACGTCCGGCTCGGCGATATGCAGTTGGGCCGGCAGCCCGCGGCGACCCCCCCGCGCGCCCGGGCCGCCGGTGTTGTGTAACAGCAGCAAACCCGCAGTCCCCGGGCGCTCACCCAGCAGCGCAGCGGCGACCGAGGCCCCCATCGACAGGGGAAGATCAGGTTGCTTGTCCAACCGTCCTTCTTACCTGGCCCGGGACAAGTCAAGGGCCAGGGAAGGCCTTCCCTGCGGGGAGCGTCAGGCCGGCCGCGGCGAGGACGTCGTCCGTGGGCCGCGGGCTGGTCCGCACCCCGGCCGCGATGCCCTTGACGAGCGATGATCCGAGCACGCGCCGGTCCCGGGACCTCGCGAACGTGACCGCCCAGCGGCGCAGGGTCGAGCCGCCGTACAGCACACGCTCCCGGGGCGCGAGCGCCGAACGGGCCCGCAGCGTCCAGATCTTGTTCCGGACCTCGTAGAAGAATCGCGGGCCCGGGTCCACGTCGGTCGAGCCGAAGGTCTTGGTCTTGTGCACGACGACGCTGTCGGGGCAGAGCAGGCCGGCCGCGCCGCGCAGCAGCCGGGTGGTGAACTCGAAATCGTCGTTCCACAGGAAATAGTCGGCCTGCGGCAGGCCGCGCTGGCGGCATGCGTCGGCGTCGACCAGGATCGAGACGAACGACGCGGAACGGATGGGCACGCAGCCGGCCGCGGCCGCGTCGTCCCGCTCCGCCCGGGTGGCGAACGGCTTGGCCCTCGGCGTGTTCATCGGGTGCGGGCGTCCGTCGGTCCAGACCACCCGGCTGGCCACCACGGCGGGCGGCCGGCCTGGGTGCCGGACCCGGGCGTCGAGCAGGGCCTGCAGCGCGCCCGTCCCGGGCACCGTGTCGTCGTCCATGAGCCAGATCAGGTCGGCGCCATCGGCCAGGGCCAGCGCGGTGCCGCAGGCGAACCCGCCCGCGCCGCCGGTGTTGCGCCCGAGTTCGGCCAGGGTGACGGCTGGGTAGCGGTCGCGTACCGCGTCGGCGGTGCCGTCGGCCGACGCGTTGTCGACCACGATCACCGCATCGGGAGCCCGGCTCTGCGCCTGGACCGCGGCCAGCGACTCAAGCAGCAGTTGCCGCCGGTTGTAGGTGACCACGACGGCCACGACCCGGGGCGAGCCCGGCATGCTAGCGGCGCCCAGCGTGGTGGCGCGGCGCCTGATGCTGCGGGGCCCGGTGCCGCTCCATCGTCCGCCAGGCCAGGATGCGCAGGCGGCGCACGGCCGCGAACCGGCTGCTGAGTTCGCGCACGGTCCGCTTGAGCCGCGGCGAGGACGCGACCGTCGACTCGACCCGGCCGACCAGCCCGCGCGGCCCGTCCTGGCTGGGCTGCGGCCTGGCCGCCGGGTAGGCCTTGCGGTACTGGTTGACGACCAGCGCCGACGCGGCCTGGACGGCGGCGTCCAGCACCCGCTCGGCGGGCTCGTCGGCGGGGCTGGCGGCCGGCCCGGCGGCCATCTGGGGCCAGAGCTCGTCCACGGATCCGACCACGTCGTAGTCGGAGTCCTTCAGGCCCGCGATGAGGATCTGCGCCTGCTCGGCCGCCCAGGCCTCGCGGCTGGCGGGCAGCGTCAGGCGAGCCCCGCGCGGCCGGGCCGCCAGCGCCTGGTGCGCGATCGCCTCCTTGACGTTCCACATGTAGAACCAGTCGGGGACCTCGTCGGGAAGCACCTCGTTGAGCCGCCGCAGGAACTCGACCTCGGGCAGGCCCAGCGAGGCGTTGGCGCGGGCCCGGCTCAGGTCGACGCTGGCCGGGTCCACCTCGAGCAGCGACGCGAACCGCTCCCACAGCACCCCGGTGCCCGACCCGGGCACCGGGGTGGTGATCACGTGCACCCGCTGCGGCGGCACCAGCCGGGACCACAGGTCGAGGACGGCCAGGGTGTCGTGCACCCGCCAGAACCACCACTGGCGCCGGTCGGCCGACACCGACTCCCGGTCGATGACGTCCCCGAGCCAGTCCTCCCAGCCGCGGGCGTTGCGGTGCTTCACGGTCTCCTGCCACTCCGCGGGCAGCAGCGAGCCCATGTCACGCACGGTGAGCACCACGTGCACCTCGGCCGGTTCCAGCGACCGCACGGCGCGGTCCGCCTGCTCCGCGTCGGCCGCCGAGAACAGCTCGTGCGAGATGACGGCCGCCCGCGCCGCCTGCTGGGCCTGGCGGGCCAGGATCTCCCATTCGCCGGTCCAGGATCCGGCCGGGTCCGAGGCCAGCTTCGGGATGTCGCGCAGGTCCTGGCTGGCCCGGTAGTGGTCCTGCGGGTGATGCCCGGGCAGCACGACCCCCTGGGCAGCCAGCTCGCCGCGATTGCGCCACATGACCTGCTGCAGGAACGTGGTGCCCGTCTTCGGCTCGCCGATGTGCAGGAAGACCCGGGGGCGCCGGGGATGGCCGGGCGTGGTGCGGGAGTCGGTGTCGGCGCGGCTTGCCATGCCACCTCGCGAGTCGTGGGTGAAGCGCCTCGCGGCCGTTCCGCGTGGCCGCGGCGCAGGGGCTTGTTACTGAGAGTAACCCGGGATGTTCAGGCGCAGAACCATCGTAAAGTAGCGTCCGTCAAGTCGTGCATAGTCGTATAAGTTATGGACTACCCTGCGGTTGCCCCCGGGTGCCGGGCAAGGCTAACCCAGCTTGCCCGGGGTGCCGGGCAAGGCTAACCCAGATAGTGGGCTCGGGCCGCTATGATTCTCTCGGTTCGGCCTCCTCTATAATGCGCGTTCCCCCGGCAATGGAAGGCAAGTCTGCTGCCTATGCACGAGCCCTTCGCGCTCCTGGTCTCGGTGTACGACGGCGACCGGCCCGACTACCTCCGGCGGGCCTTCCGCAGCGCGGTGGACGACCAGACGGTACGGCCGGACCAGGTGGTCATCGTCAGGGACGGTCCCGTGCGCGAGGAGCTGGCGGCCTGCCTGGAAGAACTCGGCCGGGAGAGCCCGATCCCGGTCACGTTCGTGCCGCTGCCGCGCAACGGCGGCCTCGGGCCCGCGCTCGACCGCGGCCTGGCCGCGAGCTGGTTCGACGTGGTCGCCCGCATGGACGCCGACGACGTGGCGATGCCGCACCGCTTCGAGGTGGAGCTGCCGCTGATCCAGGACGCCGACATCGTCGGGGCCGGCCTGCTGGAGTTCATGGCCGACACCGACGACATCGTGGGCCAGCGGGTCCCGCCCACCGATTCCGGCCAGATCCTGCGCTACGCCCGGATGCACGATCCGTTCAATCATCCGACGGTCGTCTACCGGCGCAGCGCCGTGCAGGCCGCGGGAGGCTACGGCGAGCTGCGGCTGATGGAGGACTACGCGCTGTTCGCCCGGATGCTGGCCGGCGGCGCCCGGGCGGTCAACGTCGCCGAGCCGCTGGTCTTCTACCGGGTCGGCCCCGAGGCGTTCAAGCGCCGCGGCGGGACCGGGCTGCTGCGCTCCGAGTTGCGGCTGCAGCGCCAGTTCCGGCGGCAGGGCTTCACCACCAGGGCCGAATTCGCGCGCAACGTGATCGTCCGGGGCGGCTACCGGCTGATTCCCTGGTGGTGCCGGCGGGCGCTGTACAAGCCGGTGGTCGCGCACTTCGCCGAACGCCTCGAGCGCGACTACCAGGCCCTGCCCGGTTCCGGCCGGGAGGGACCGGAGGAGCTGGGCTACCCGGAGATCTCCGCCGCCGGGTTCTGGCGGGACCAGCGGCAGCCGGTGCGCTCGTGAACGTCGATCTGGTCATCGTCGGGTCGGGCTTCTTCGGGCTGACCGTCGCGGAGCGGTGCGCGAACGATCTGGGCCTGCGCGTCCTCATCCTCGACCGCCGGCCGCACATCGGCGGCAACGCCTACAGCGAGGCCGAGCCGGAGACCGGGATCGAGATCCACCGCTACGGCGCGCACCTGTTCCACACCTCGAACGCCCGGGTCTGGGAGTACGCCAACCGGTTCACCGCCTTCACCGGCTACCAGCACCGGGTGTTCTCGATCTACAAGGGCCGGGTCTACCCGCTGCCGATCAACCTGGCCACGATGTGCGAGTACTTCGGCCTGGCGCTGTCCCCGGACCAGGCCCGCAAGCTGGTCGCCGAGCAGTCCGCGGAGGTGCCGGACGGCAGCGCGGTCAACCTCGAGCAGAAGGCCATCTCGCTGATCGGCCGGCCCCTGTACGAGGCGTTCATCCGCGGCTACACGTTCAAGCAGTGGCAGACCGACCCGGCCGACCTGCCGCCGGACATCATCACGCGGCTGCCGGTGCGGTACACCTTCGACAACCGCTACTTCAGCGACACCTTCGAGGGCCTGCCGGTCGACGGCTACACCGCCTGGCTGGAGCGCATGGCCGATCACCCGAACATCGAGGTGCGGCTGAACACCGACTTCGCGCGCCTGCGATCCGGCGCGGCGGGACAGGTGCCGGTGGTGTACACGGGGCCGCTCGACGAGTACTTCGGGTACGCCGCGGGCGACCTGGGCTGGCGCACCCTCGACTTCGACACCGAGGTGCTCGGTACCGGGGACTTCCAGGGGACGCCCGTGATGAACTACGCGGACGAGGACGTTCCCTTCACCCGCATCCATGAGTTCCGGCACTTCCATCCGGAACGCGACTGGTACCCGAAGGACAAGACAGTGATCATGCGCGAGTACTCGCGTTTCGCCGAGCGCGGCGATGAACCGTATTACCCGATCAATACGGCGGCCGATCGCGCACGGCTGCTGGCCTACCGGGAGATGGCCCGCCGCGAGGCCGGCGTGCTTTTCGGCGGCCGCCTGGGCACGTACAAGTACCTTGACATGCACATGGCGATCGGGTCCGCGCTCAGCATGTACGACAACCAGATCCGCCCGCACTTTGTCGCCGGGCAACCGTTCACGGGCCAGACCGATGAGTAAGGAGCTGCGGACCCTGCAGCGGGTCGTGTTCCCCGCGGACGAGCTGGACGTGCTCCCGCTCTACGTCGAGACCCAGATGGACCGCGGCGCCGCCGAGCTCGCGGCGGAGATGGCCGCCGAGGAGCTCACCGGGCGCAAGGTGACCGGCGGCACGGCGTCGGCCAGCGCCGCGGTCGCCGAGGCGCAGTCGAGCGTCCGCTTCGGCGTCGACGTTCCTGCGGACCTGGTCGAGGAGGTCGGGCCGCGGCGCAGCGGCCTGATCACCCCGGGCTGCCGGGTCTCGTTCGCCACCTACTTCAACGCGTTCCCGGCCGGCTACTGGCGCCGCTGGAGCACCGTGGACGAGGTGATCCTGCGCATTCGGCTGGCGGGCGAGTCGAAGGTCATCCTGTACCGCTCGACCGCCCGGGGGCACAGCCACCCGATCGAGACGATCAGCGTCGAGTCGGACGACCCGGAGACGGTCGAGCGCACCCTGTCCCTCGCCCCGTTTATCGACGGCGGCTGGTACTGGTTCGACATCGTGGCCGGGCCGCGCGGGACCGCGCTGATCGAGGCCGACTGGCTGGCGCTGGCCGAGCCGTCGCCGCCTGGCCGGCTCAGCATCGGCATCACCGCGTTCGGCGCGCCGGACGATCTGGTCCAGAAGCTGCGGGTGCTCGGCGAGGCCACCGACATCCACCCGCAGCTCGACACCGTCTACGTGATCGACCAGAGCCCCAGGCGGGTCAGTGACCACCCGGGCTTTCAGGACGCGGCCAAGAAGCTCGGCGACCGCATGCAGGTGATCGAGCAGCCGAACCTGGGCGGGTCGGG
>JASIJN010000372.1 GCA_030050125.1 Streptosporangiaceae bacterium
TGCGCGCCGGAGTCCAGGCGTGGGCGGACGGCTATGCGGCCGTGCTCGCCGATCTGGGTTTAGTCCTGCGGCCCGGGTGGACGCCGCACCGCCTGTCGCTCGCGCTGCAGGCGGCGCTCGACGGATTCCTGCTGCGCCACCGGATAATGCCGGACGACTACGGGCCCTCGCGCTATGAAGGCGCGGGTCTTTTCGCCGATACCGTGCTCGCGGTGATACTCGGCGTCATCGACGTCGACCGCAGCGGCACAAACGGCCGCGAAGCGCTGGACCGGCTCGTCGGGCGCTGACCGGGCCGGTCTCGGCGGCGGTCCGGCGGTCCGGCGATCCGGCCGTCACCGGAACAGCGCGCTGTAGGCGTTGAGGGCGGGCTGGCCGCCCAGGTGCGCGTACAGAACCGTGGAGTCCCGGCCGATCTGGCCGGTGCGGACCAGGTCGATCAGCCCGGCCATGGACTTGCCCTCGTAGACCGGGTCGGTGATCATTCCCTCCAGTGCCCCGGTCAGCCTGATCGCGTCCAGCGTGGACTTGACCGGGATGCCGTAGTGGTCGCCCGCATAGCCGGGCAGCACGGTGATCTCGTCGTCGCGCAGTTCCCGGCCCAGGCCGATCAGCGCGGCGGTGTTGCGGGCGATCTTCTCGACCTGGGCCCGGGTCTCCTCCAGCTTGGCCGACGCGTCGATGCCGATCACCCGCCGGGGCCGGGACTGGCCCGCGAAGCCGGCGATCATCCCGGCCTGGGTGGAGCCGGTGACGGTGCACACGACGATCGTGTCGAAGAACACCCCAAGCTGCTCCTCCTGCTGGCGTACCTCGTAGGCCCAGTTGGCGAAGCCGAGCCCGCCGAGCCGGTGGTCGGAGGCGCCGGCCGGGATCGCGTACGGGGTGCCGCCCTGGACCCGGACGTCCTCCAGGGCCCGCTCCCAGCTGGCCTTGAAGCCGATGCCGAAGCCCGCGTCGACCAGGCGCACGTCGGCGCCCATGATCCGGGAGAGCAGGATGTTGCCGACCCGGTCGTTGACGGAGTCGGGCCAGTCGACCCAGCTCTCCTGGACCAGCAGGGCGCGCAACCCCAGCCGCGCCGCGACCGCGGCGACCTGGCGGGTGTGGTTCGACTGCACCCCGCCGATCGAGACCAGCGTGTCGGCGCCCTGGGCCAGGGCGTCCGGCACCAGGTACTCCAGCTTCCGGGTCTTGTTGCCGCCGAAGGCCAGCCCGGAATTGCAGTCCTCCCGCTTGGCCCAGACCTTCGCCCCGCCCAGGTGCGCGGAGAGCCGCTCCAGCGGGTGGACCGGGCTGGGGCCGAACAGCAGCGGGTAGCGCGGGAAATCGTCCAGGGACACTGCGGCCTCCACAAACGGATCTACGGCCAACCGGGGCGGGGGCACAAAGATCTTTGCCCCCGATGCTGCCAGGATAGGCGTGATGGCCGACGCTGCACTGGCCGTGCGCGGACGAGACTAGGACGCAGTCGTAGAACGCACAAGTGTGCACATGGCGCCGGGCTGTCGTTATCGTGTCGATAAAGGTGGCTCGCTGAGCAGGAGGCGAGGTGGCGTGGCCGAGATCGTGTCGCTGGCCGACGCCATCGCCGCCGCGGTCCACGACGGCGACACGGTGGCGATGGAGGGCTTCACCCACCTGATCCCGCACGCGGCGGGGCGCGAGGTGATCCGGCAGCGGCGGCGCGAGCTCACGCTGGTCCGGATGACCCCGGACGTGATATACGACCAGCTGATCGGCGCCGGGTGCGCCCGCAAGCTGGTGTTCTCCTGGGGCGGCAACCCCGGCGTCGGGTCGCTGCACAGGTTCCGCGACGCGGTGGAGCATTCCTGGCCGGTGCCGCTGGAGCTCGAGGAGCACAGCCACGCCGGGATGGCCAACCGCTACGTGGCGGGCGCGTCCGGGCTGCCGTTCGCGGTGCTGCGCGGCTACAGCGGGACCGGGCTGGCCGGCCCGGCCGCCAGCACCCGGGCCAGCATCGCCGAGATCACCTGCCCGTTCACCGGCGACCGGCTGACCGCGGTCGCGGCGCTGCGGCCGGACGTCACCGTGATCCACGCCCAGCGGGCCGACCGGGCCGGCAACGTCCAGCTCTGGGGCATCACCGGAGTGCAGAAGGAGGCGGTGCTGGCCGCCGCGCGGTCGGTGGTCACGGTCGAGGAGATCGTCGCCGAGCTCGACCCCAGGCCCGGCGCCATCGTGCTGCCCGCCTGGGCCGTCGGCTACGTGGCACTGGCCCCCGGCGGCGCCCACCCGTCCTACGCGCTGGACTACACGGTCCGCGACAACGACTTCTACGTGGCCTGGGACGCGATCAGCCGGGACCGGGCGGCGTTCGGGCGCTGGCTGGACCGGCACGTCTACGCGGAGCAAGCCCGGTGACCGGCGCTCTCGCCCGCTACACGGCCGACGAGATCATGACGGTCACGGCGGCGCGGGCGCTGCGCGGCCGGCCGACCTGCTTCGTCGGCATCGGCCTGCCCAGCGAGGCGGCCAACCTGGCCCGGGCCACCCACTCCCCGGGCCTGGTGCTGATCTACGAGTCCGGCGCGATCGGCGCCAAGCCGGGCGCGCTGCCGCTGTCCATCGGCGACGGCATCCTGGCCGAGACGGCCGACGCGGTGGTCAGCGTGCCGGAGATCTTCAACTACTGGCTGCAGCCGGGCCGGATCGACACCGGCTTCCTCGGCGCGGCCCAGATCGACCGGTTCGCCAACATCAACACCACCGTGATCGGCGCGGACTACGCCGATCCCAAGGTCAGGCTGCCCGGCGCGGGCGGCGCCCCGGAGATCGCGGCGTCCTGCCGGGAAGTCATCGTGATCGTGCGGCAGACGCCGCAGACGTTCGTCGAGCGGGTGGACTTCGTTACCTCGGTCGGCTTCGGGGACGGGCCGGGCAGCCGGGCCTGCCTCGGGCTGCCCGGCGCCGGCCCGCAGAAGATCATCACGAACCTGGGCGTGCTCGAGCCCGACCCGCGGACGTGCGAGCTGGTGCTGACCGGGGTGTACCCGGGCGTATCGGTGGCCCAGGTCAGGGACCGAACCGGATGGGACCTGCGGGTGACCGCGGGCCTGGCCGAGATCGCGGCCCCGTCCGCCTCCGAGCTGAGCGCGCTGCGCGCCCTGCGGGCGACCATGCCCGCCGCGGAGGTCAAGACGGATTTGTAACGCCCCGTCTCGGGGTGAACTGGGTGAGAGGAGCACTGGCCGTGCCGCTAGTTGTACGCAACACCCCGCGGACCGATCTCGGGCTGGTCGACGGCCTGGCCCGCGCCGGGGTCGCGACGGTGCACGAGGCCCAGAGCCGCACCGGGCTGCTGCGCGCCGACATCCGGCCCATCTTCCGGCCGGCGCGCATCGCGGGCAACGCCCTGACCTGCGAGGTCGCCCCGGGCGACAACTGGTCGATCCACGTGGCCGTGGAGCAGGCGCGGCCGGGGGACGTGCTGGTGGTCACCCCGACAAGCCCGTGCGAGGACGGGTACGTCGGCGATCTGCTGGCCGGCAGCCTGCTGGCGCACGGCGTGCGCGGCGTGGTCATCGACGCGGGCGTGCGGGACGTGGCGGCACTGACGGAGATGGGGTTCCCGGTCTGGTCCAGGGCGATCTCGGCCAAGGGCACGGTCAAGGAGACGCCGGGCAACATCGGGACGCCGATCGTCTGCGGCGGCGCGTACGTACGGCCCGGCGACGTGGTCGTGGCCGACGACGACGGGGTCGTGGTCGTGCCCCGCGAGGAGGCCGCGACCGTGCTCAAGGCGGCCCGGGACCGGGAGGACAGCGAGGCGGCCAAGCGGATCAAGCTCAACGCCGG
>JASIJN010000373.1 GCA_030050125.1 Streptosporangiaceae bacterium
CTCCATGGACTGGAACGTGAACGGGCTGTTCAGCAGGTACACGCCGTCCATCAGCGCGACCTTCTTCAGCCACTCCCTGGGGTGGTAGTACCAGTACGCGAGCCGGTCGATGACCAGGTGGTGGCGGGGCCGGTCCCGCAGCCCGAACGGCTCGATGGTGACCCGTTCGCAATCGAAGACGTGCTGGCTGCCGCCGGTCCCGCGCACCGGTCCCAGCCGCCGCAGGATCTCCTCGAACGCCCTCGGCCAGTCCTCCTCGGTGCCCAGCAGCAAGCCGATCAGGTGCCGTGTCGTCGTCATGGCGGGCTCCCGTCGTCAGCAGAACCGCGGCAGGTGATGAGCGACCTGGGCCCGCCATGACGGCCAGTCGTGCGGCACGTCCGGGCCCCACAGGTCGAGCTCGTGCCGGATGCCCCGGCCGGCCAGCAGCCCGGCAAGCTGCTTCGTGCTCCGCAGCGCCCCGGTGGTGTCCTCCCACTGGCCCTGGCCGCATACCAGCAGCAGGCTGACCCGGCCGCGCAGCCAGTCGAGGTGATCACCGTTCAGGTGGCCGACGTAGTCGATCGGGTTGTTGAAGTACGCGGCGGTGCCCCGCTCGCCCCAGGCATGCCAGCAGGAGGGGTCGTAGTTGCCGGAGAAGCACATGGCCAGCGGGAACAGGTCGGCCCGCTTGAGCGCGAAGTTGGCGGCGTGGAAGGCGCCCATGCTGCAGCCGAGCGTCGCCACCTCCAGTTCCCCGCCGCCGCAATCCCGGTAGATCCAGGGCACGACCTCGCCGAGGATCCAGGACTCGTAGCGGCCGTGGTTACGCGCCCGCTGCTCCAGCGGGATGTCCCGGTTGGACCACGACTGCGCGTCGTAGCTGTCCACGCAGTAGAGCTTCACCCGGCCCGCTTCGAGCAGGCCGGCCACGGCGCCCACCATGCCGTTGTTCTCGAAGTCGCAGGCCCGGCCATGCTCGGTGGGGAACACGAGCACCGGGCGCCCCCAGTGCCCGTAGCGGATCACGGTGCTCTTCGCTCCGAGCGCGTCCGACCAGAGCTCGGCGGCCTCCCGGTTCATGCGCGCATCTGCCGCGGCAATCCGCCCATGACGCTCGTCGGCACGTACATGCTGATCACGTGCTCATGGTGCCCATTCCGCGCGCCGATGACAATGGATCGCGGCTACGCCTGTTCGCGCGAGCACCACCACGTCGACCGGCCGCCGACGATCCCGTGCACCATCTCGGCGCCGCAGCGCGGGCAGACACCGCCGGGATGCCTGGCTGCGATGACGTCCCCGGTGTGCGCGCCGCCCTTGGCGGCCGCCGATCGCAGCACGGACCGCAGCGCGCGGTAGAGCCGGTCGGTGTCCCGGCGCCGCAGAGTGTTCACGCGCGCCGACGGCGACACCTCGGCCTGCCACAGGATCTCGTCCGCCAGCAGGTTCCCGATGCCCGCGATCTTGGACTGGTCCAGCAGCCGGGCCTTGACCGCGATCGTTCCCTTGAGGATCAGGGCCCGGAATTCCTCCGGCGTGACCAGCTCGGCGTCCGGCCCGAGCGCGTCGAGGTCCGGGTCGAGCCACACCCGGCCGAGCCGTCGCCTGTCGACCAGGACCAGCCGGCCGCCATCGGCGAACTCGAGCGCGAAGCGGTCCCACGCCGTGCGTGGCGGCGCGTCGCGAGGGCGCGGCCCGCCGCCCTCGGCCGCCCGCCCGCCCGGGGACACCACCACGATGCGCCCGCTCATGCCCAGGTGGATGCCGAGGTCCGGGCCGCCAGGGACGTCCAGCCGGCCGACCTGCGAGGTCTCGCACCACATCGTCTTGCCTCGCCGGCCGGCCGAGATGAGCGCGCGCCCGGCCAGCGCGTCGCGCAGCTGGCCCGGGGAGAACGGCCGGCAGACGAACGTGTCGCGGTCGTCGACGTCGACGATGCGCCGGCGCAGGGCCTGGTCGGCGATCAGGCGCCGGGCGGTCTCGACCTCGGGAAGCTCCGGCATCAGCCAGCCGCGCTCCCGGCGACGTGCTGCGGCGTGATCCGGACCACGACCCGCACGACCTCCGGCGGCAGCCGCAGGAACTCCTCGCCGGCGCCAGGCCCGTCGTACTCCTCGGCCAGCCGTACGGCCAGCTGGCGGCCGGCATCCTCGGTGACCGTGGCCAGGCCGCGTATCTCCGCGTACTGCTCGGGATCGCCGCGGTCGAAGACGGTCAGGCTGACC
Organism: Streptosporangiaceae bacterium; assembly: GCA_030050125.1. Next base: position 2,208 of record JASIJN010000373.1, read on the forward strand.
CGGGGCTCGCGGCGGATGTTGCGTTCCTTCCGTCGGCCCGCCGCGGTAGAGATCACCAGGTCGTCGCCGTCGCGGCCGACCCAGACGGCCGACGTCTGCGGTCCGCCGTCCGGGTTGATGGTGGCGAGGACCGCGACGTTGGGGTCGTCCAGGAGCTTGCGCACCGCAGAGTTCAGGGAGACAGGCATGAGCGAGACCTTATCGGGCCTGCTACACCGGCCGGCCGGTCACCGGGTGGCGGTAGTGGAACGGGAACGTCGTGGTGTCCGGCCAGAGCAGCGGCGGGTCGGCCAGCAGCTCGTCCGGGCCGTCCGGGTCCTCGGGGAACGTCACCGAGCTGTTGGGCACGTAGTCCGGCGGCGTGTGCGCCCAACCCTGGTCGAACGCCGCGTGCCAGAACGGCCGGTAGAACAGGACCTTGATCCGCCAGATGCCGCCCGAGGACTCATAGGTGTTCTCGTACAGCCCGCCCTCCCACCACTGCCGCGGCTCGCCCGCGCTCTCGTGCGTCCCGGCCTGCATCAGGGTCCGGAACCGGGCGTACCCGGTGCGCCGGTCGTCGCTGACGTGGACGATGTCCTGCAGCTGGGGGTGATCGAGCAGGCGGCCGTGGGCTGGCCCGTTGACGCCGCCGGCGAACCGGCGGCGGAACCGGCCCGTGTACAGCCGGGCGATCCCCTTCTTCCCGCGGTACACGCCGCCGATGAAGATGACCCGGCCGTCGTCGGCGAATAGGTCGACGACCTCGTCGTACAAGCATTTATCCAGGTAGTAGCCGTAGGCGTGCTGGAGGTTGCGGATGGCGAGCACGTCCTCGACGATGCCGAGCCGGTGCTCGAGCTCCGCGATCCTGTCGCCGTCGCTCATCACCCCTCCCGGCTCGCGAGCTGCTCCATCGTCACCCAGTTCCCGTGCAGGCCGCCCGGCATCCTGATCGGGACGTTGACCGTGGCCACCGGCTCGGCGTCGATGTGCCGGGCATCAAGGACCAGCAGGTCGCAGCGGCCCTGGGCGTGCCGGTCGATCAGCTGCAGGACGTACCCGTCGCCGTGCGGCGCGTCCGGGCGCGGCGCGACGAAGACCGCCTCCTGCACGGTGCTGTCATGGCCCGCGTAGCGCATGGTCATCGCCCTCGTCTGCGGGTCGATGACCGCCAGCCAGCGGAACCCGGGCAGGCCGTCGGGTGGCGCCGGCCGGCCCGGCACCGAGGTGAGGTTGATCAGGCCGAACCGGTACCCGCGGGTGGCCCGGCGTTCGTCGGTGCGCGGGAACTCGCCCGAGCAGCCGGTCAGCGGCACCTGCCGGAACCCGTCGCCCTCTCCCAGCGTGTCGATGGTCCACCGGGACAGGTAGCCCTTGGCCTTCTCCGGGTCGAATGGCGCGCCGGCGATGTCAGGGAACCAGGGGAACGCGGACCGCTCCCCCACCGGCGTGTCGATGTGGATGTGCCGACCGTCGTCGAACGCGTTCATGATGTGGCTGGCGAACCGGTTGCCGCCGCGGTACCAGCGGACCGTCTCCGGCCCGCCGCGGCGCGGGACCACGCCGAGGTAGACGTCCTTGGAACCGTCCCATACATAGTGCGGGCCGCCTGCCTTCAGGCGGCCGAGGTCGCTGGTCAGCGGGATGATCGGGAACACGACGAAATGCTCGGTCACGGCCCAGTCGTGGATCATGCTCGAGTACGGCGCCTCGAACCAGGCCTCGTGAATGATGCGGCCGCCGCGGTCGGCCTCGTAGTAGGCGATGTCCGGGGTGGTCTCCCCCTTCGCGGCGAAGCCGAAGAACACCAGCTCTCCGGTCACGGGGTCGGTCTTCGGGTGCGCGGTGGCCGTCTGACTGGAAAGGTCGCCGTCCCACGTCCACTCGCCGACGGTGTCCAGGGTGTCCGGGTCGATCTGGATCGGCGGGCTGTCCTCCTTGGACGCCAGCAGCCGCCCGCCGTGCCAGTAGACATTGGTGTTGGCCAGGCCGCGGCCGATGCCGGCCGCCGCGGGATCGTCGGAGTAGGGGTTGCGGTAGGCCCCGAACAGCGATCGCCGTGCGGCCCGTTCGGCCAGGAACCGGGGCGTTCGAACATAACGGCTGCGGAAGTCAACGTAACCGTGCTCGAACCGGAACATCGACACCATGCCGTCGGCGTTGAAGAAGAAATCGTTCGGCACCAGGGGCGGCCACGCCGGGTCGGCGCCGACGCGGTAATAGGTGCCGCGTAGCGTGTCCGGCACCGCGCCCTGGGTCACCTCCAGGCCGCGGATCTCGCCTTCCAGCCGCATCGGCGCGAACCGTCCGGCGAAGCCGGGCTCATCGGGGAACCTGACGGTCATCTCTTCCCACCTCCCGGCGGCAGGGCCCGAGCGTAGCTCCGGCTCGCGGGGCGCCGGAAGAAGCATCCTGCCGGGTGGAAGGCGGGTTGACCGGCGGACCGCTGCTCCCCGACGGTGGGGCCATCGCGCCGCCGATCTGGAAGGGGGACGCAGCGGTGAGTGAGCCTGGCGCGGTCGTGGCCCCGGGGCGGGTCGCGGTGGTGACCGGCGCCGCCAGCGGGATCGGCCTCGGCCTGTGCCTGCGCTTCGCCGCCGAGGGCATGCGCGTGGTCATGGCCGACGTGGAGGAGCCTGCCCTGCGCGACCAGGCCGCCCGGCTGGCCGCACAGGGGGCAACGGTGCTGCCGGTGGTCACCGACGTGTCCAGCGCGGAGCAAGTCGACGCGCTCCGCGACGAGGCGGCCGGGGCCTTCGGCGCGGTGCATGTGCTGTGCAACAACGCCGGCGTGGGCGGCGGGCACGGCCCGCTGTGGGAGATCTCCCGGGGCGAGTGGGACTGGGTGCTCGGGGTGAACCTGGGCGGCGTGATCAACGGCATCCGGGCGTTCCTGCCGCTGCTGCTCGAGCAAGACGCCGCGCACGTCATGAACACGGCCTCGGTCTTCGGCGTGTTCGCCGGGGCGCTCGGCCCGTACGGCGTCTCCAAGCACGCCGTGGTCGCGCTGTCGGAGACCCTCTACCTGCAGCTGCGCGCGCTCGGCGCCGGTCACGTCGGCGTGTCGGTGCTGTGCCCGGGCGCGGTCCGGACCCGTTTCGCGGCCTCGGCCCACAACCGG
>JASIJN010000374.1 GCA_030050125.1 Streptosporangiaceae bacterium
AACTTGGCCACGAGCGCCGTCGCTCCGCAGCGCTCGCACGCGACCGGCGCGAACCCGGCCTCCCGCTCGTCCCCCGGCGCAGCCTGGCCGCCCGCCGGCGGGTCGGTCACGCGGCCCCGTCCGAGGCCCGCGCGGCCAGGTTGGCCGCGACCTCGGTCTCCCACTCGGCCACCGCGCGGGTGGTGTCGACCTCGAACTCATACCGCTCGACCATCGCGGGCTTGATGTCCTCCACATCGGTGTAGAACTGGTCGTACCAGCGGCGCAGCTGGTAGACCGGGCCGTCCTCGGAGCACAGCAGCGGGTTGTCGACCCGGGTCTTGCGGGTCCAGATCTCCACGTCCTGCCGGAACCCCAGGCCGATGAAGCCGGCGAACTTGGCGGCGAACTTCTCGGCCTGCGCGTCGTCGAGGCCGGGCAGTTTCCTGACGATCACGCCCCACTGCAGCAGGAACGAGTCGGGCGTGACCGGGTAGTGGCAGTTGATCAGCACGCTCTCGATGTTCATGCCGTGGTAGTCGTGCCACAGGTAGTCGATCATGTATGACGGCCCGTAGTAGGACGCCTCGGAGCGCAGCGTGCTCTCGCCGCCGCCGGCGTAGTTCGAGCCGCTGCCGACATCCCGCCGGGCCCGGGTCCGCAGGTACTGCGACGCGATGTGCCCCTCCATCACGTTCTTGAAGTAGGTGGGGAACGCGAAATGGATGTAGAAGAAGTGCGCCATGTCGACGACGTTGTCGATGACCTCGCGGCAGTTGGCCCCCTCGACCAGGACCGAGTCCCAGGTCCAGTCGCTCCACTCGGCGCCGAACGCGCCCTCGATCCGGGGGATCGTGACGTCGTCGGGCGGCGGGTTGCCCTGCGGGTCGTTCCACACGAACAGCTGCCGGTTCTGCTCCAGCGTGATCCAGGACCGGGTCCGCGCGGCGGGCGGCACCCGCGACGCGTACGGGATCCGCGCGCACCGGCCGTCACCGCCCCAGCGCCAGTCGTGGAAGGGGCAGGCGACCTGATCCCCCTTGATCGTGCCCTGGGTCAGGTCCCCGCCCATGTGCCGGCAGTACCCGTCGAGCACGTGAAGCTGACCGCGGGAATCCGCGAAAACCACAAGCTTCGTTCCGAACGCCCTGACCGCATGGGGACCTGGCTCCCGGAACCGGCCGGCCAGCCCCAGGCAGTGCCAGCCGCGCGCGAACCTGGTCGGGGGCGGGCCGGCGATGATGCCCCGGACCCCGCGCTGCTCGCTCATCTCCTCTGGCCTCCGTGCCGAGCCGCTACCGCCTAGACTAGAACATGTTCTAGTCTAGGCGGTGTGAGCAACGAGGGGCAGGCCGCCGCCGGGGTGATCAGCGCGGTGATCAGCGGGGTGAGCGACCTGCTGCCGGTCCTGCGCGAGCGGGCACAGGAGACCGAGGACGCCCGGGCCGTGCCGGCCGAGTCGATCAAGGCCCTGACCGAGACCGGGTTCTTCCGGCTGCTCCAGCCCGCCCGGTTCGGCGGCCTCGAGGCTGATCCGGTCACGTTCCTGACCGCGGTCCGGCTCATCGCCAGCGCCTGCGGGTCGACCGGGTGGGTCGCGTCGGTGGTCGGCGTGCATCCCTGGCAGCTGGCCCTGTTCCCGCCGCAGGCCCAGGACGAGGTGTGGGGCGCCGACGCGAGCACCCGGATGTCGTCGTCCTACGCGCCGACCGGCCGGGCCGAGGCCGTGGCCGGCGGGCACCGGCTCAGCGGGCGGTGGAGCTTCTCGTCCGGCTGCGACCACGCCAGCTGGGTGCTGCTCGGGGCGATCGTGCCCGACGCCGACGGGGTCCCGGCCGATTTCCGCACGTTCCTCGTGCCCGCCGCCGACTACGTGATCGACGACGTGTGGGACACCGTCGGCCTGCGCGGCACCGGCAGCAACGACATCGTGGTGTCCGGCGCGCTCGTGCCCGAGCATCGCTCGCTGTCGTTCAACGACGTGTTCCGCTGTGCCTGCCCGGGCCAGGAGGTCAACCCCGCGCCGCTGTACCGGCTGCCGTACGGCTCGCTGTTCTCCTACGCGATCACCACGCCGATCATCGGGATGGCCACGGGCGCGTACCAGGCGCACGTGGCCTACCAGAAGGAGCGGGTGCGCGCCTCCTACGTCGGCGAGAAGGCGTGGGAGGACCCGAACGCGCAGATCCGGGTGGCCGAGGCCGCGGCCGATCTCGACTCGGCCTGGCTGGCGCTGGAACGCAACATGACCGAGCTCATGGGGCACGCCCGGGCGGGCGAGAAGATACCGCTGCCGCTGCGGCTGCGGGTCAGGCGCGACCAGGTGCGGGGCACCGGCCAGGCGATCAGCGCCCTGGACCGCCTGTTCGAGAACTCCGGCGGGCGGGCGCTGCGGCGGGGCACCCCGATCCAGCGCTTCTGGCGGGACGCGCACGCCGGCCGGGTCCACGCCATCAACGACCCGGAGCGCGCGCTGACGATGTTCGGCCGGGGCGAGCTTGGCCTGCGCATCCAGCCCGACGGGATGATATGACGAGGAGCTGACCCGATGACCGCGGAGCCGGCGGAGTTCGCCGCGACCAGCCGGTTCGCCAAGGCCGCCGGGATGCGGCTGCACTACCACGACGCGGGGCCGGACGGCGCGCCCGGCGACGGTGCACCCGGCCCGGCACCCGACCCGGCACCCGGCTCGCCGGTGGTCCTGCTGCACGGCGGCGGTCCCGGCGCGTCCGGCTGGAGCAACTTCGGCGCCAACCTGCCCGTGTTCGCCGCGCGGCTGCGCACCCTCATGATCGACCAGCCGGGCTTCGGACGGTCCGACAAGCCCGCGGTGACCGGCAACTACTTCACGTTCGCGGCCGACGCGGTGGCCGGCCTGCTCGACGAGCTGGGGATCGACCGGGTGCACCTGGTCGGCAACTCGCTGGGCGGCGGCACCGCGGTGCGCTTCGCCCTGCGCTTTCCCGAGCGCGCCGACCGGCTGGTGCTGATGGCGCCGGGCGGGCTGAGCCTGAACGTGTTCGCCCCGGATCCGACCGAGGGCGTCCGGCGGCTGATGGAGTTCGCCGCGCCGCCGGGCCCGAGCCGGGAGAAGATGGCCGCGTTCCTGCGCACGCTGGTCTTCGACCAGCGGCTGGTGACCGACGAGCTGATCGAGGAACGGTACGCCGCCGCGAGCGCCCCGGAGGCGCTGGCCGCGATGGCCTCGATGGGCGCCTCGTTCTACGACCCGGCGTACGCCGAGGACGGGATGCTGTGGCGGGAGGCGCACGGGCTGCGGCAGCGGGTGCTGCTGATCTGGGGCCGGGAAGACCGGGTGAACCCGCTGGACGGCGCGCTGGCGGCGGTCAAGCTGATCCGGCGGGCCCAGCTGCACGTGTTCGGCGGCTGCGGACACTGGGCCCAGCTCGAGAAGTTCGACGAGTTCAACCAGCTGGCGATCGGCTTTCTTGAAGGGGGCAGGTCATGACCGGGATCCGCTCGCTCGGCTACGTGCGCATCGAGTCCGCTGACATACCGGCCTGGCGCGAGTTCGGGACCAGGGTGCTCGGCATGGTCGAGGGCCGCGGGCCCGATCCCGCCGCGCTCTACCTGCGGATGGACGACTTTCCCGCCCGGCTGGTCATCGTGCCCGGCGCGGGTGAGCGGCTGCTGGCCTGCGGCTGGGAGGTGGCCGGCGACGGGGACCTGGCCGAGATCGGGCGGGCACTGGATCAGGCCGGGGTCGCGGTCAAGACCGGCGAAGCCGCGGAGCTCGCCGACCGCCGGGTGGGGCGGATGCTGCGCTTCGACGACCCGTCCGGCAACTGCCTGGAGGTCTTCAGCGGCGCGGCGCTCGAGCACCGTCCGGCGTCCAGCCCGTACGGCAACCGCTTCGTCACCGGTCCGCTCGGCCTCGGCCATGTGGTGCTGCCGGTTTCCGACGGCGAGGCGGCCCTGCGGTTCTACACCGAGCTGCTCGGGTTCCGGCTGCGGGACTCGATGCGGCTGGCCCCGGATCTGTTCGGCGGGCCGGCCGGCGGCGAGCCCTTGTGGATGCGCTTCCTCGGCTGCAATCCGCGGCACCACTCGCTCGCGCTGGCGACATTTCCGGCTCCGGCGGGTATCGTGCATCTCATGATCGAGGTCGGCTCGCTGGACGACGTGGGCCGGGCGATGGACCGCTGCACGCGGCGCGGGGCGCGGCTCAGCGCGACGCTCGGCAGGCACGCCAACGACCTGATGGTCTCGTTCTACGTCGCCACGCCGGGCGGATTCGACATCGAGTACGGCACCGACGGCAGGCTCGTCGACGACGCCACCTGGATCACCCGGGAGACCACGGCGGTCAGCCTGTGGGGGCACCGGTTCGCTGTCCCGGAAGGGCACTGAGTTTCGAGATGACCGCGTTTTCGAGATGACCGCAGCCGCCAGATGACCGCAGCGCCCGACCTCTCGCGGCCGGAATTCGAACCGGAGCCGCAGCGGTTCCGGCGGGTGCTCGGTCACTTCTGCACCGGGGTCACGGTCGTCACCACCGCCGACGATGACGGGCCGGCCGGGTTCGCCTGCCAGTCGTTCGCCGCGGTGTCGCTGGAGCCGCCGCTGGTCCTGTTCTGCCCGAGCCGCGAGTCGGCGACCTGGCCGCGGATCGCGCGGGCCGGGCATTTCTGCGCGAACGTGCTCGCCACCGACCAGCGCGACCTGGCCCGGATCTTCGCGGTCAGCGGGGCCACCGGGACGGACAAGTTCGCCGGGGTGGGCTGGTCGCCGTCGCCGAGCGGGGCGCCGATCCTGGACGGCGCGCTCACCTGGGTCGCGTGCACGGTCGAGGCCGTGCACGAGGCGGGCGACCACCAGGTCGTGATCGGCCGGGTCACCGAGCTGGGGGAGTGCCGGCCGGGAAAGCCGCTGCTGTTCTACCGCGGTCGCTACGCGGCCACCTCCGCCCAGCCGGCCGAAGGCCGGCCCGAGATCGTCGACACCCTGCTCGCCTGGCCGCGCCACGCCGACTGGATGTGACGGTCATAGCGGGCCGGCAGTGACCGTGTACTGGCGGCCGCTGGGCGTGGTCCAGACCAGGACGCCGGGCCGCGGCTGAGCCAGGTGCCACCCTCGGGCCTGCTTGCACTGGTGATGATGCCGACAGAGCGGGTGGAGGTTACATTCGCACGTCCTTCCGCCCAGGTGGTAGGGGATCGTGTGGTCGTCGTCGCACCTTCGCGCCGGCCGTCGGCAGCCGGGGAACCCGCACCTGGGGCTGCGGATCTTGATCCGGTGGCGGAGTTTGTGGCTGGGCTCGTAGGTGGCGGACTCGTAACGGTGGGCGCAGCTGCCGGTCTCGATCGGGGTGATCGTGATGGCGGCGAGCCAGGCTCGTTGGCTGGTGCCGGTGTGACCGCCGGGCGGGCCGGGCCCGGCGCGGGCGCAGCCATGGGCGACGGCGCGGCCGGCGGGGTCGGTGAGGGTGAGGCACCAGCGGGTGGCGGGGTCGCGGGCCAGGGCGTCGGCGAGCTGGCGGCAGGTGGCGGCGTCGGCGGGTCCGGCGGCGCCGGTGCCGGTGATGTCGCCGGGGGTGTCGGTCAGGCCGAGCCAGCTGGTGGCGGGCATGGTCAGGT
>JASIJN010000375.1 GCA_030050125.1 Streptosporangiaceae bacterium
ACGACAGCTCGACCAGTTCGGCCTGGACCGCGTCGGCCACGTTGTCTGCCATATCAGCACCCCTCTCGGCAGCATCAGGAGATAACAGCGTTCTACCGTGGCAGTCCGACATTTCTTGCCGCCGGCGCCCGGTCCTCCGCACGGCGTGTCGTGGCGGGCGCACGGCCCCGGCCGCGGGGTGTGCGACACATTCGTAGGGGTCCCACATCCGGGCTGGTTATGATGGCAGTCTGGTTGAGAGTTAGCAACCAGGTGAGGAGTGCCCATGACCGAGCCGTCGCTTCCGGAGCTGGAAGCCGAGCGGGACCGGCTGTATGCGCAGCTCGCGGCTGTCGGCGACTTCCGTCGCGGTTCGGTCAGCGAGAACTACCGCAAGTGCGGGAAGCCGAATTGCGCGTGCGCGCAGCCGGGGCATCCTGGGCACGGGCCGAGGTTTTTGTGGACCAGGGCGGCGCGGGGTCGTGGCACCGTTGGCCGGCAGCTGGCCGCAGGGGAGGTGGAGAAGGTGCGCCGCGAGGTGGCCCGGCATGGGGAGTTCTCGGCGATCAGCGAGCAGATCGCCGAGGTGAGCGAGAAGATCTGCGAGGCCAGGCCTGTTGCCGGCATGGATGCGCCCTGCGTTGCTGAGGGTGAAAAAGGGGGCTCTTCGAGGCGCTCGCCCGGGACAAGGCTGCCGAGATAGCCCGGCTGGCGGCGGAAGCGGCGCGGTCGCTGGGCTGCGGCGGGGCGGGGCTGGGGGCTGCCGAGGCGGTGATCCGGGCCGGGATGCTGCGGGCGGGCTGCGGCATGCTGGAGCGGCTGCTGGCCGCCGATCCCGGTTACCGCGGCCCGCGGGTGGACTGCGGCCAGGGCCATCAGGCTGAGTTCATCGGCTACCGGGGCAAGGTCATCGACACGGTGCTCGGGCCGGTCACCCTCACCCGCGCCTGGTATCACTGCGCGGCCTGCGGGCACGGCCTGGCGCCCCGCGACGCCGGGCTGGGCGTGGCGGGCGCATCGGTGTCGCCGGGACTGGCGGTGATGAACGACAAGGCCGCAGCGGCCGTGCCGTTCGCGAAGGCCGCCGGGCTGCTGGAAGATCTGGCCGGAGTGCGCCTGACCGCCAAGCGCGTGGAGCGGGCAGCCGAGGCCAGCGGCGCGGCGAAGGGCGCCGCCGCCAGGCAGCGCGCCACCTTGATCACCGCGCGCAAGCTAGTCCCGCTCCCGCCCGCCCCGCTGCCGGACAAGCTGTATGCGGCGATCGACGGCACCGGTGTGCCCATGACGGCGAAGGAGACCGCCGGGCGGGACGGCAAGGGCGAGGACGGCCGTGCCCGCACCCGCGAGGTCAAGCTCGCCGTCTTCTTCACCCAGGACACCCTCGACCAGGACGGCTACCCGGTCCGCGACCCCGGTTCCTCCAGCTACATCGCCACGTTCGAGCCCGCGGCGGTGTTCGCCGGCCTGGTGAAAGCCGAAGGCACCCGGCGCGGCGCGGACCGCGTCCGCCAGCTCACGATCATCGGCGACGGCGCCGCCTGGATCTGGAACATCGCCAGCAGCAAGTTCCCTGAAGCGACCCAGATCGTCGACCTGTTTCATGCGCGTGAGCACCTGCACGACCTCGCCCGCCTCCTGGAGTTCATGCTCTTAGACCGCAAAGACGAATGGCTCGCTGCCCGCGTGGAGGATCTCGACTACGGCGACATCGACGGCATCTGCCGGGCAGCACGCGACTTCCCCCTCCTGGGCGTCAAGAAGGATGAACTGGACACCGCGCTGGGCTACTTCGAGAACAACGCTCCCCGCATGCGCTACCACTGGTTCCGCCAGCGCGGCCTGTTCGTCGGCTCCGGCGTTGTCGAAGCCGGCTGCAAGACCGTCATCGGCCAGCGCCTCAAGCTGTCCGGGATGCACTGGACCGCCGCCGGCGCAGACGCCATCACCACGCTGCGCTGCCAGCAGGCCAGCAGACCCGAAGACCGCATCTGGTACACAGCGCACAACCAGACGCCAGCTGCTGACCTCACCACACAGGCAAGCTGATCTTGCTACCTACAAAATTGACGCACACCCGCAACCGGCCGGAACGGCCTGTCTTGTCAGTGGCCTGGGTTACTGTCGACAGGTGTTCGAATCGCTTCACCCTGCGGTGCGTACCTGGTTCGAGCGGCGGTTCCCGGCCGGGCCGACCGCGCCCCAGGCCGAGGGCTGGCGAGAGATCGCGGCCGGCCGCCATACCCTGATCGCCGCGCCGACCGGGTCTGGAAAGACGCTGGCCGCGTTCCTGATGTGCATAGACCGGATCTACCGGGCGCACGAGGCGGGCGAGGATATCGGCCCGGGGCCTCAGGTCGTGTACGTCTCGCCGCTCAAGGCGCTGGCGGTGGACATCCACCTGAACCTCGAGCGCCCGCTGGCCGAGATCGCCGAGACCGCGGCCGAGCTCGGGCTGAGCGCGCCCAGCATCCGGGTGGCGGTGCGGACCGGCGACACCGCCGCCAATGAGCGCGCGGCGATGCTGAAGAACCCGCCGGACTTCCTGATCACCACCCCGGAATCGCTGTACTTGCTGGTGACCTCGGAGCGTGGCCGCACGATGGTGGCGGCCACCAGGACCGTCATCGTCGACGAGATTCACTCGGTAGCCGGGAACAAGCGCGGCTCGCACCTCGCCCTCACCCTGGAGCGGCTGGAGCACCTCGCCTCGGAGGGACACGCCCAGCCGCTGCAGCGGATCGGCCTGTCGGCCACCCAGCGACCGGTCGAGACGGTGGCGCGGCTGCTGGTCGGCGCGGGCGACGGCCGGTCCAACCCCGACGGCTCGCCGCGCTGCGCGATCGTCGACACGGGGCACCGCCGCGACCTCGACCTGGCCCTGGAACTGCCCGGCGACGAGCTCGGCGCGGTCGCATCGGCCGAGCAGATGGCCGAGATCCTGGACCTGATCGCCGGGCACGTGCAGCGGCACCGGACCACGCTGGTGTTCGTGAACACCCGGCGCATGGCCGAGCGGGTCGCGCACCAGCTAGGGGAGCGGCTTGGCGACGGCCAGGTCGCCGCGCATCACGGCAGCCTCTCGAAGGACCGGCGACAGCGGGTCGAGTCCCGGCTGCGCAGCGGCGACCTCCAGGCCCTGGTCGCGACCGCCTCCCTGGAGCTGGGCATCGACATCGGCCCGGTCGAGCTTGTCTGCCAGATCGGGTCGCCGCGCAGCTTCGCCACGTTCCTGCAGCGGGTGGGCCGCTCGAACCACACGCGCACCGGCACGCCGTCCGGCCGGCTGTACCCGACGTCGCGGGACGAACTGGTGGAGTGCGCGGCCCTGCTGCGCGGCGTGCGCGCGGGCCGGCTCGACGCCCTGCTGGTGCCGGACGGGCCGCTGGACATCCTGGCCCAGCAGACGGTGGCCGAGTGCGCGGCCGCGGACTGGGCCGAGGACGAGCTGCTGGCCATGATGCGGCGGGCGGCCCCGTTCGAGGGGCTGTCCCGGGAGGACTTCGACCAGGTGGCCGAGCTGGTCTCGGAGGGAATCCGCACCGGCCGCGGCCGAAGGGCCGCCTACCTGCACCGCGATCAGGTGACCGGCCGGTTGCGCGGCAGGCGCGGGGCCAGGATCGCCGCGCTCACCTCGGGCGGGGCCATTCCGGAACTCGGCGATTACCGCGTGCTGGCCGAGCCCGACGGCACCCTGGTCGGCACCGTCAACGAGGACTGGGCCATCGAGTCCATGGCGGGCGACGTGTTCCTGCTCGGCACCCACTCCTGGCGGATCCGCCGGGTCGAGCCGGGCGTGGTCCGGGTCGTCGACGCGGAGGGCGCGCCGCCCTCCATCCCGTTCTGGCTGGGCGAGGCCCCTGGCCGCACCCGGGAGCTGTCCGAGGAGGTGTGCGCGCTGCGCGAGGCGGTGGCCGAGCGCTGTGCGGCCCCCGTCCAGGCCACGCCGGACGGCCAGGGCACGCCGGACGGCCCGGCCAACGCCAACGCCAACGCTGTCGCCTGGCTGCGCGCCGAGTGCGGGATCGGCGACGCCGCGGCCGAGACGATCGCGGCTTACCTCGGCGCGGGCCTGGCCCAGCTCGGCGTCCTGCCCACCATGGACACGATCGTGCTGGAGCGGTTCTTCGACGACGCCGGCGGGATGCAGCTGGTCGG
>JASIJN010000376.1 GCA_030050125.1 Streptosporangiaceae bacterium
GCCGGGGCAGGAGCGGTCTTCTCGGCGGGCGGCAGCGGCCGGACAAGGCCCAGCGCCACCACCTCGTTGGCCAGCCGGACCCGGCGGTTCGCGCCCTCGGGAATCCGGAACTTCTGATACAGCCGCAGCAGGTGCTGCTTGACCGCGGCCTCGGTCACCACCAGGTCCGCGGCGATCTGGCGGGCCGTGGCCGGCGCCACGAACGCCTCGTCGGACAGGGCAGGCCGGCACAGCGAGGTCACCACGTCCAGCTCCCGCCGGGTGAGCTCGGGCGCCGCGGGGCGCCGCAGCTCGACCTCGGCGGACAGCTCCTCGGCCGCGAGGCCGAACACCCGGCAGCGGGCCGATCCGAAGCTCAGCACGTCGCCGTCCTCGAGCACCCGGCGCGCCACCAGGCGGCCGTTGACCCGGGTTCCGTTGCGCGATAAGCCGAGATCGGTCACGTAGGCATAAGGCCCGCGGCGGACGATCTCGGCATGCAGCCGGGACACGCTCGGATCGGCCAGGTGGACGTCAACGGACCGGCCCCGCCCGATGGTGGTCACGTCCTCCCGCAGCGGCGTCATCAGGCCGCTGTCCTCGACGCGGATGTAGGGGCCATCCATGAAACGTTCCTCCTGCCTGTCGAAGCAGCTACTGATTTCTCACTATTCAGTTACCCTTTTCGGCGCTTGTTGTACCGCGGCCGGCGTCATGGATTGGGCCATGGATTGCGGGGCAGGCGCGGCCCGCGGCGGCCATGGCACGGGCACCTGGGTGGGCGGGGCAGGCGCGGCCCGGAAGTACACTGCCCAGCGAGCAGTCCGAGAGGAAGACATATGCCGGAAAAGTCGTCCAGGGGGCTGGCCGATGTGGTCGCGGCGTCCACGGCGCTCAGCGACATCGACGGGCAGGCGGGCCGCCTGTTCTACCGCGGCTACGACATCAACCAGATCGCGGGGGCCGCGACCTTCGAGGAGATCGCCTACCTGCTGCAGCGCGGCACGCCGCCAAGCCCGGCCGAGCTCGGCGGGTACCTGCGCGAGATGGCGGAGGCCCGCGCGCTGGGCCAGCTGGTGGCGGGCTGCCTGCCCGAGGTCGCCGCCAGCCAGGAGCCGATGGAGGCGCTGCGCACGCTGGTCTCGCTGGCCAGCGCGGACGACCCGGACAAGGATTCCAACCAGCCGGAGGCCAACCTGCGCAAGGCGGCCAGGCTGACCGCGCAGCAGCCGGTCCTGATCGGCGCCTACGAGTCGGCCCGCCAGGGCCGCCCGGTCCCGGCGCCAGACGCCGACCTCGGCCTGGCCGCGAACTTCCTGCTCCAGATCACCGGAGCCAGGCCGTCGGAGCGGGAGGCGCGGTTCTTCGACACCTGCCTGGTGCTGCACGCCGATCACACCATGAACGCCTCCACGTTCGCCGGCCGGGTCTGCGCCGCCACCCTGTCCGACATGCACTCCGCCGTGGTCGCGGCGCTCGGCACGCTCAAGGGGCCGCTGCACGGCGGGGCGAACGAACAGGTCATGCGCGAGCTGGAGGCGACCAGGGCGGCGGCCAGTGCCGCCGGCGGCGACCCGGTCGAGGCCGCGGCCACCCGGACCGCACGGCGCCTCGAGGCGGGCGAGAAGATCATGGGGTTCGGGCACCGGGTATACAAGGTCGAGGATCCTCGCGCTAGTCACCTGCGGACGATGTCGGCGGAGCTAGGCTCGGCCTCGGGCGACGACACCTACTACCGGATGTCGCGCCGGACGGAGGAGGTCGTGCTCGCTGAGAAGGGTCTCTACCCGAACGTGGACTTCTTCGCCGCCACGGTCTATCACTACCTGCGCATCCCGACCGACCTGTTCACGCCCGTGTTCTCCGCCAGCCGGATGGCGGGCTGGACGGCGCACGTCATCGAGCAGCACGCGGACAACAGGCTGATCAGGCCGGACAGCGAGTACATCGGCGAGAGCGGGCTCACCTGGGTGCCGCAGGGGGCGCGATGAGGCACTCCGCCCCGCCGGCGTCCCGGTCGCGCAGGCAGCACCACCGGGCGGCCGCGTCCGGCCGCGTCCGGTGGCAGCACCTGCCGTACGCGATCGTGCTGTGCGGGCTGACCCTGGCGTTGGTGTGGATCCGGCAGAGCGGACAGAATGTCAAGGGGGGTACCTTGGCCGTGGCCGGGATCCTGTTCGTCGCCGCGCTGGCCAGGCTGGCGCTGCCGGAGCGGCGGGCGGGCATGCTTGTCTCGCGGCGCCGGCTGGCGGACGTGGCGGTCCTGGCGGCACTTGGTACCGGCCTGCTCGTCGCGGGGCTGGTGCTGCAGGAGCACTGACCCGGTCCGGGCCCCGGCCCCGGTGCCGGGAGAGCAAGCGATGAAGGGAACGTAGCGGCATGTCCAAGATCAAGGTGGCAAACCCCGTTGTCGAGATCGACGGCGACGAGATGACGAGGATCATCTGGCACTTCATCAAGGACCAGCTGATCTTGCCCTACCTGGACATCGAGCTCGACTATTACGACCTCTCGATCCAGAACCGCGACGCCACCGATGACCAGGTAACCGTGGACGCGGCCTACGCGATCAAGCGGCACGGGGTGGGCGTCAAGTGCGCCACGATCACCCCGGACGAGGCCCGGGTGGCCGAGTTCGGGCTCAAGAGGATGTGGCGCTCGCCGAACGGCACGATCCGCAACATCCTCGGCGGGGTGGTGTTCCGCGAGCCGATCGTGGTCTCCACCATCCCGCGGTTCGTGCCGGGCTGGACGAAGCCGATCATCATCGGCCGTCACGCGCACGGCGACCAGTACCGGGCCACCGACTTCGTGGTCCCCGGGCCGGGCACGGTGAACATCTCCTACGTGCCGGACGACCCCGCCGCGGAGCGCACCGAGCTCGAGGTGGCGCGCTTCGCGGGCGGCGGGATCGCGATGGGCATGTACAACTTCGACGACTCGATCCGCGACTTCGCCCGGGCCACCATGCGCTACGCGCTGAACCGCGGCTACCCGCTGTTCCTGTCCACCAAGAACACGATCCTGAAGGCCTACGACGGGCGGTTCAAGGACATCTTCGCCGAGGTCTTCGAGAGCGAGTTCAAGTCCGAGTTCGAGGCGGCCGGGATGAGCTATGACCACCGGCTGATCGACGACATGGTGGCGCAGGTGATCAAGGGCGACGGCGGCATCGTCTGGGCGTGCAAGAACTACGACGGCGACGTGGAGTCCGACATCGTGGCCCAGGGCTTCGGCTCGCTCGGGCTGATGACCAGCGTGCTGATGACGCCGGACGGCCGGTGCGTCGAGGCCGAGGCCGCGCACGGCACCGTGACCAGGCACTACCGCCAGCACCAGCAGGGCAAGGCGACCTCGACGAACCCGATAGCCTCGATCTTCGCCTGGACCCGGGGCATCTCCCATCGCGGCCAGCTGGACGATACGCCCGCTGTCGTCGCGTTCGGTGAATTGCTCGAGCGCGTGTGCGTCGACACCGTGGTGAGCGGAAAAATGACCAAGGACCTGGCGTTGCTCGTGGGACCAGGCACGCCGTTCCTGACCACCGAGGAATTCCTCGCGGCGCTGGACGAGAACCTGGGCGCCGCCATGGCCGCCGCGACGGCCTGACCCGCACCGACAACTCGAAAGAGCAGGAGACATGACCCGCACAGGCAAGGTGACGGTGGTCGGGGCCGGGTTCTACGGCTCCACCACCGCGCAGCGGCTCGCCGAGTACGACATCTTCGATGAGGTCGTCCTGACCGACATCGTGGAGGGCAGGCCCGAGGGGCTGGCCCTGGACATGAACCAGTCCCGCCCGATCGAGGGCTTCGAGACCAAGGTCACCGGGCAGACCACCGGCCCGGCCGGCGAGGGCTACGAGGCGATCGCCGGGTCCGGCATCGTGGTGATCACCGCCGGCCTCCCGCGCAAGCCGGGGATGAGCCGGATGGACCTGATCGAGGTCAACGCGAAGATCGTGCGCAGCGTGACCGAGCAGATCGTCTCGCACGCGCCCGAGGCCGTGCTGATCGTGGTCTCGAACCCGCTCGACGAGATGACCGCGCTGGCCGCGAAGGTCTCCGGGTTCCCCCACCACCGGGTGATGGGCCAGGCGGGCATGCTGGACACCGCGCGGTTCAGCTATTTCGTGGCCGACCGCCTCGGCGTGCCGGTCGGGTCGGTACGCACGCTCACCCTCGGCTCGCACGGCGACACGATGGTGCCGGTCGCCTCCGCGTGCTTCGTCGACGGCAAGCCGCTGGCCGACCTGCTGCCCGCCGCCGACGTCGAGGCGCTGGTCGAGCGCACCCGGGGCGGCGGCGGCGAGATCGTCGGCCTGCTGAAGACCGGGTCGGCCTACTACGCGCCGTCGTCGGCGGCGGCCAGGATGGCCCGCGCGGTGGCCGAGGACTCCGGCGGGGTGCTGCCGGTCTGCGCCTGGGTGGACGGAGAGTACGGCATCTCCGGCGTCTACCTCGGCGTCGAGGCCGAGATCGGCCGGACCGGCGTGCGCCGGGTTGTCGAGCGGGACCTGACCGGGTCCGAGCTGACCGCCCTGCGCCAGGCCGCCGAGGCGGTCCGGGCTAAGCAGGCCGACGTGGCGAGTCTGTAGCCGCTGCCAGCCTGCGCAGCGCCAGCTCGGCGAGCAGCGCGGTGCCGTCGGCCAGCACCGCGTCGTCGAAGACCGCCTCGGCGGAGTGGTTGAACGGCGCCGTGGCCGGATCGGCATCCGGCGGCGCGGCGCCGAGCAGGATGAACGCGCCCGGCACCTGCTCGAGCACGAGCGAGAAATCTTCCGATGAGGTGACCGGATTGGGAGTCGTAACGAACCGGCCCTCCCCGAACAGGTCGCTCACGGTCCGCGCGGCGAACGCCACCTCCGCGCCGTCGTTGACCGTGACCGGATAGCTGTCGACGAACTCGGCGTCGGCCGAGAGCCCGTGCGCGGCCGCGACGCCGTGCGCCACCCGCAGCGACTCCTCGATCACCCGGGCCCGGGCCGCCGTCGAGAACGACCGCACGGTCGCGCTCAGCCGGGCCTCGTCCGGGATCACGTTGCTCGCGGTGCCCGCGTGGAAGCTGCCCACGGTGATCACGACCGGGTCGAACACGTCGAACCGCCGGGTGACCATCGTCTGCAGCGCGGTCACGATCTCGCAGGCGGCCGTGACCGGGTCGGCCGCCTGGTGCGGCTGCGAGCCGTGCCCGCCGTGGCCCCGGACCGTCAGCTCCATCGTGTCGGCCCCGGCCATCAGGGTGCCGGCCCGGGTGCTGAACCACCCGTGCGGCAGCAGCGCGGAGCTGACGTGCAGCCCGAACGCGGCGACCGGGCGGCCGCCGGCCGCGTCAAGGACCCCCTCGTCGATCATCCGGCTGGCGCCGCCCGCCAGCTCCTCGCCGGGCTGGAACATGAACGTCACGTTCCCGGCCAGCTCGTCCCGCCGCCCGGACAGCACCCTCGCCGCGCCCGCCAGCATCGCGGTGTGCAGGTCGTGCCCGCAGGCGTGCATGACCCCGTCGACCCGCGAGGCGTAGGGCAGTCCGGTGCGCTCGGCCACCGGGAGCGCGTCCATGTCGCCGCGCAGCAGCACGGTCCCGCCCGGCCTGGCCCCGCGCAGCACCGCGGTGACCGAGGTGAGCGACCGCCCCAGGCTCACCTCGAGCGGCAGGCCTTCCAGGGCGGCCAGCACCTTCTCCTGTGTCCGCGGCAGGTCGAGCCCGAGTTCCGGCTCCCGGTGGATCGCCCGGCGCAGCTCGGCGAGCTCGCCGGAGATCGCGACGGCATCGTCGTGCACGCCCGCCATGCCGCACCTCCGCCGTCCAAGCGCCTCCGGCGCGAACCCGCAGCCCGGCCCGGATCGTGCTGAAGCTTACCCCGGCTGCCGCGGGCTCTCCTGCCGCCTGCGCCTCCAGGCCCTGGTCAGGCGGACCCGCGCGGCCGCCGCCGGGGCTGGCGGGGCTGGCGGGGCGGCGGGCTTGGTG
>JASIJN010000377.1 GCA_030050125.1 Streptosporangiaceae bacterium
TCAAGCCGGTCCAGTGGTCCACTGGCACCAAGCTGGGCGTGCTGACCCTGCGCGGGTACCTGGTCGTCTCGGTTCTGCTGCTGATCGTGAAGGCCGTCCAGCTCGGCGGCGGCTGACCTGGCGCCGGAGGGCACCGCGCCGTCGGCGAGCCAGCTCATCGTGGCGGGCACCTCAGCGGCGGTCGGCCACCTCGGCGCCGGCCGGCCCGCCCTGTCGTGGGCCGGTCCGCCTTGTCGCGGACGGGCGCGCCTCTTTGTCCGCGGCTCACCTCATCGCCGGTCAGCCCAACCCCTCCGTCGCGGCATTACGGACAGCCGATCGGGATCCGGACACGGTGTTAGACCGGCCAACCGGTCCGAAACCTCGGCGCCGTCGACATAACGCCGTGGAATCCTCGTGCCGCATGGGCAAAAATATGGACATAGCTCTCATAGCTGGCTAGCCATCCATCGGGCAGCCAGCGCGCCATTAGGGTCGGCGGACCGTTCTGTCGGCTGTTTCAGCAGCGATGGTCCATCCACACTAAAAGCGCGACGTCCGAAACCAGCCCGGGCGCCACGGCGGGACCCGCCCAGCGAAGAGACAGGCCCGCCGGCGGAGGAGCCGGCCGACCCGCCCGTCGCGGACCCGCCCGTCGCGGACCCGGCTATCGCGGACCTGACCCCTCCGGTCAGTGGGCCAGCGCGAGTTCGACGATCTTCAAGATGACCAGGACCATGGCCACGGCCAGGTACAGCCGCAGCGCGGACATGCCGATCTTGCGGCCCGCGGACATGGTCGGGCGCCGCAGCAGGGCCAGCGGGGGCATCCGCCAGCTGTCCCGGTCGTCCTGTCCGGCCGCCGCGGTCCCGGCCCGGCCCGCCACGGTGGCGGCCGAGGCTGGCCCGGCCGCGCGCAGCCGCCGGGCCAGGGCGTAGCCCGCGGCCAGGACCCCCACGGCGCCGCACCCGGTCAGGATGGCCATGATCTGGCCCGCGGTGATGCGGGGGAACAGCACGGACGCGGTCAGGATGACCGACAGCGCGACCAGGACCGCCACCACGGCCGCGGTGAACATGTTGGTCTTGCGGCCGTTCACCCAGGGGCCGAGCACCTCGCGGTCGTTGCACAGCAACAGCAGGAACACGCTGGCACTCGGCAGCAGCACCCCGGCCAGGGTCTGCACGCCCTCGGTCAGCAGGCCGAGCGGCGAGCCGGGGATCAGCACGACCGTGGCGGCCACGGCGACGACGCCGGCGTAGATGGCGTAGAAGCCCTTGGCGCCCTTCACGCCCCGGTGCAGCGAGTGCTTGAGCCCGCACACGTCGCCGATCGCGTACGCGGTGGAGAGCGAGACCGCGAACGCGCCGATGATCGAGGCGTCCAGCAGCGCGATAGCGAACAACACCCCGGCCGTCCGGCCCGCGTACGCCTGCAGGCCGCTGGCCAGCCCGGCCGCGTCGGTGAAGTGACCAAACGCCGCGGAGTGGGCGAACGCGACGGTGGTCGCCCCCATCAGCGTCGCGGCACCCAGGACCACGATCACGATGCCGATCCGCAGGTCGGTCTTCTCGAACCGCATGAACCGCGGGGTGATCCGCTTGTCGATGACATAGCTCTGCTGGAAGAACAGCTGCCACGGCGCGACCGTGGTCCCGACGATGCCGATGACCAGCAGCATGACCGTGGCCAGCTGGCCGGAGCCGCCGGGAAGCTGCGGGATCACGAAGTCGTGCGCCATCTGCGTCGCGCGCGGGTGGGCGAGGAAGTACAGGGGGATCAGCAGCAGGCTGCCGAGGCAGAAGAAGATCGCGATGCGCTCGAACCGGCGGAAGCTTCCGGTGAACGCCGCGCCCACCACGATCGCCGCGGCCAGCGCCACGGCGGCGATCCTGGGCACGCCGAGGTAACCGGCGGCCAGAGTTATGCCGATGAACTCGGTGATGATCGTCAGCGCGTTCAGGATGAACAGGTCGATGACGCTGAACGCTCCCCAGAACTTCCCGAACCGCTCCAGGATCAGCCGGGCGTGCCCGACCCCGGTCACCGCACCCAGGCGCAGCACCATCTCCTGGTTCACGTACAGCACCGGCACCAGCAGCAGCAACGTCCACAGCAGCCTGGTGCCGTAGTCCTGGCCGGCCTGGCCGTAGGTGGCGAACGCGCCGGCGTCGTTGTCGCCGACCATCACGATCAGGCCGGGGCCGACGATCGCGAGCAGCGTCTTCAGGTACGCCGAGCCGCCGCGCCGGGGCGCGGTGTCATCGAGCCGGATGGTGCCGAGCGCGCCGCGGATGTCGCCGACGTGCTGCGAGTCAAGTACGGCGTCGCGGCGCTCCAGGGTGGCGGTCATGGTGATCCTCCCAGGTTCAGGAGGCACGCAGCAGCCAGCCGGAAAGGGCCGACGAGGAGCTTATGCGGTGGTTACCGCGTGCCGGGGGATAGCGAGATTGCCTGGAAGCAGGGCCGTTGATGGCCCGGTCTACTATCCATGTCTCGCCTCCTCCGGTCGTGACACACGGGGGTGTCCGCTGGCACGCGGCACCGTGCTGGCAAGACCAGCACACCAAGGGGGCACGCACCCCTTCTCGTCAGAGCTTTGGCACGACACGACGTAGCGCCCGCAGGCGCAGCCACTTCGGGTCACCCCTTAAGCCGGGGAGACCTGTCCTGACCCTGGGCGTCTCTCGACGTCGTCGGATCAGTGGCCTGTGTTCGTGTCGACGCCTCACCGAACGAGGTGCCTTCAAACGACACACATCATAAACGGGCTGAGCGGTGCCGGGCAAATAACGAGACTGTGCGTTTGGTCACGCAATCGTGCCATCGGCCCGCAGGCCCGCGATTTCGCTGGCCCCGTAGCCGATCTCGGACAAGACGGCGTCGGTGTCCGCGCCCGGCCGGGGCGGCGCGGCGGGGACCTGCGCCGCCGACCGGCTGAACCTCGGCGCTGGCGCCGGCTGCACCACGTCGCCGACGTTGGCAAACGTGCCGCGAGCAACGTTGTGCGGGTGCCCGGGCGCCTCGGCCGGGCTCAGCACGGGCGCCACGCACCCGTCCGACCCGGCGAACGCCTCGGCCCACTCGTCCCTGGTGCGGGTGGCAAACACCTCCGCGAACCGGGTCCGCAACTCCGGC
>JASIJN010000378.1 GCA_030050125.1 Streptosporangiaceae bacterium
GAGCTCCCCCGGGCCGGGCGTGCCGAGCCGGAAGGGCACGACCCGCGCGGTGCCCGGCGCCGCCTCGGCCAGCGCGCGCGAGCGCGGGTCGTCGGCGTTGCACACCGCCACCGTGCCGCGAGCGTAGATCCGGCTCTTGGCCCGCGCGTAGGACTCGATGTCGCCGTGCCAGTCGAGATGGTGGCCGGCCAGGTTCAGCACCACGGCGGCCAGCGGGCGCAGCGACTGGCTCCAGTACAGCTGGAAGCTGGACAGCTCGACGGCGAGGACCGGGTACGGATCCGGCTCGATGACGGCCTCGATCACCGGCAGGCCGACGTTGCCCGCGGCGATGCTGCGGTACCCGGCCGCGCCGAGCATGGCCGCGAGCATCAGCACGGTCGTGGTCTTGCCGTTGGTCCCGGTCACCCCGAGCCACTCCTGCCGGCGTGCTGGCCCGGGGGGACGACCTCCCGGAATCCCCCGCGCGCCGCCCGGGAGTTCCGGGCGCAGCTGCCAGGCCAGCTCCACGTCGCCGATCACCGGGACGCCCGCCGCCGCCGCGGCCGCGACCAGCGGGGTGCCCGGCCGGAACCCGGGCGCGGTGATCACCAGGTCGGTGCCGTCCGGGAGCACCGGGTCCTCGGTGAAGGTGACCGCGACCCCGAGGCGGGCCAGTTCCTCGGCCGACCGGCGGTTGGCCTCGTCGTCGCGCCCGTCGACGGCCGCGACCAGCGCGCCGCGGGCGGCGAGCAGCCGGGCCACCGGAGGGCCGGTGATCCCGAGCCCGTTGACCAGCACCCGGAGCCCGGGCAGCCGGCCGAGCAGGCCCGCCACCGGCGTCGAGACCGCCTCCCCCTGGGCCCGCATCGAGCTATCCCGGTAGCCAGGCCACGTAGAAGATGCCCAGGCCGGCCGCGATGAACAGCCCGGCGATCAGCCAGAACCTGACCACGATCGTGGTCTCGGCCCAGCCGAGCAGCTCGAAGTGATGCTGCAGCGGCGCCATCCGGAACACCCGGCGCCCGGTCATCTTGTAGGACCCGACCTGGATGATCACCGACATGATGATCACGACGAACAGCCCGCCCAGGATCACCAGCAGCAGCTGGGTCTTGGTGCACACGGCGAGCCCGGCGAGCACCCCGCCGAGCGCCAGCGACCCGGTGTCGCCCATGAAGATCCTGGCCGGAGGCGCATTCCACCACAAGAAGCCGAAACACGCTCCGAGCACCGTCCCGGCGATCACCGCCAGGTCGAGCGGGTCGCGCACGGTATAGCACTGCGGGGCCAGGAAGTTCGCGCAGCTGTTCCTCTCCTCCCAGATCCCGATCAGCACGTACGCGGCGAGCACCAGGATCGCGGCCCCGGTGGCCAGGCCGTCCAGGCCGTCGGTCAGGTTCACCGCGTTCGACCATCCGGCGATCATGAGGACGATCCACAGCACGAACGGCAGCACCCCGATGGCCGGGCCGACGTCGCGCAGGAACGAGATGTGCGCGTCGGCCGGGGTGATATCGATCTTGTCCGGGTGCCGCAGCACCTCCACCGCGAAGATCGCGCCGACCACGGCCTGGCCGGCCAGCTTGGCCCCGCTGCGCAGGCCCAGGCTCCGCTGCTTGTAGATCTTGATGAAGTCGTCGATGAATCCGACCGCGCCAAGCCCGGTCATCAGGGCCAGCACCAGCAGACCCGATATCGTCATCGGGTCCTTGGTCACCCAGTGCCCGATGACGTACCCGATCAGCGTGGCGACCACGATCACCGTCCCGCCCATCGTGGGCGTGCCGCGCTTGGTCATGTGCGAGGACGGGCCGTCCTGGCGGATCTCCTGGCCGTACCCGCGCCTGCTGAAGATCCTCATGGCCAGCGGCGTGCCGAACAACGCCAGCACCATCGCGACGGCGGCCGAGACGAGGATGGTCTTCACAGGGACAGCTCTCCGGTCAGGGCCAGCGCCACGCGCTGCAGGTTGGCGGCGCGCGACGCCTTGACCAGCACGACATCACCGGGCCGGGCCAGGGCGCCGACCGCGGCCACCGCCGCCGGCACGTCCGGCACCTGCAGCAGCTCGCCCCGCCAGGACGGGTCGGACTTCGCCCCGGCCAGCATCGGCGTGGCCTCGTCGCCGACCACGATCAGCCCGGCCAGGCCGGCCCGCGCGGCCTGGCGGCCCGCCCGCTCATGCGCCTCCTCCTCCTGCTCGCCCAGCTCGGTCATGTGGCCGAGCACCGCGAACGCGCGGCCGCCGCCCGCCATGGCGGCGACGGTCGACAGCGCCGCGCTGAGCGCTTCGGGGTTGGCGTTGTAGGCGTCGTTGATGATCGTGACCCCGTCCGGTCGCCGGGTCACCTCCATCCGCCACCGGCTCCTGGCGGTGGCGGCCGACAGCCCGTCGGCCACGGCGCGCAGGTCCATGCCCAGCTGGCCGGCCAGCGCCGCGGCGGCCAGCGCGTTGCTGACGTTGTGCTCGCCGTGCAGCCGCAGCCGGACCGGGGCCTGGCCCGCCTCGGTGCGCAGGGTGAACCCGGGCCGGCCGGCCTCGTCCACGGCCACGTCCGTCGCGCGGACGGCGGAGTCCGGCGACCGGCCGAAGGTCACTACCCGGGCCGCGGTGACCGCGGCCATGGCCAGCACCCGGGGGTCGTCGGCGTTGAGCAGGGCCACGCCGCTGGCGGGCAGCGCCGCGGGCAGCTCCGCCTTGGCCCGGGCGACGTCGTCGATGCCGCCGAACACGCCGGCGTGGGCGTGCCCCACGCACAGCACCACGCCCAGCCGCGGCGGCGATATCTGGCACAGCGCCGCGATGTCTCCGGGGGCGCGCGCGGACATCTCGGCCACCAGGTACCTGGTCTCCTCGGTCGCCCGCAGCACGGTCAGGGGGTGGCCGATCTCGTTGTTGTAGGAGTTGCGCGGGGATACCGTCGGGCCCAGGGTCTCGATCAGCTGAGCCGCCAGGTCCTTGGTGGTGGTCTTGCCGGCCGACCCGGTGATCGCGGCGATGGTCAGCGCGGGCAGCCGGCCGGCGACCGCCCTGGCCAGCGCGGCCAGCGCGGCGGGCACGTCGGCGA
>JASIJN010000379.1 GCA_030050125.1 Streptosporangiaceae bacterium
GCGAGCGGCTCGCGGCCGTGAGCCGGGGCGAGGCGTTCGTGCTCCAGGGCGGCGACTGCGCGGAGACGTTCGCGGGCGGCACAGCCGACGCGGTCCGGGCCAAACTGCAGACGCTGCTGCAGATGGCGGTGGTCCTCACCTACGGCGCCAGCGTGCCCGTCGTCAAGATCGGCAGGATGGCGGGCCAGTTCGCCAAGCCTCGCTCGCGGCCGACCGAGACGCGCGACGGCGTCGAGCTACCGACCTACCGGGGCGATGCGATCAACGGGATCGAGTTCACGGCGCCGGCGCGCACCCCGGACCCGGCCCGGCTGCTGCGCGCGTATCACTGCTCGGCGGTGACGCTGAACCTGTGCCGCGCGTTCGCCACCGGCGGTTACGCGGACCTGCACCAGGTGCACGCCTGGAACCAGGATTTTGTCAGCGAGAGCCCGGCCGGGCAGCGATATGAGCGGCTGGCCGGGGAGATCGACCGGGCGCTGGCGTTCATGCGGGCCTGCGGCGCCGACCCCGAGGAACTGCACGCGGTCGAGTTCTACTCCAGCCACGAGGCTCTGCTGCTCGACTACGAGCACGCGCTGACCCGGCTGGACTCCCGGACGGGCCTGCCCTACGACACCTCGGCGCACTTTGTGTGGGTGGGCGAGCGGACCAGGGACGCCGACGGGGCGCAC
The DNA here is from genome assembly GCA_030050125.1 of Streptosporangiaceae bacterium. The sequence continues at coordinate 675 of JASIJN010000379.1, forward strand.
GTCGAGTTCGCGAGCAGCATCCGCAACCCGGTCGGGGTCAAGATCGGCCCGGACGCCACCCGGGCCGACGTGCTCGGGCTGATCGACAGGCTGAACCCCGGGCGCGAGCCGGGACGGCTGACCCTGATCACCCGGATGGGCGCGAGCCGGGTCCGGGACGCGCTGCCGCCGCTTGTCCAGGCCGTCCGCGCCGAGGGCATCGAGGTTCCGTGGGTGTGCGACCCCATGCACGGCAACACGTTCGAGGCGCCGAGCGGGCACAAGACCCGCCGGTTCGACGACGTACTGGACGAGGTCCAGGGGTTCTTCGAGGTGCACCGCCGCCTCGGCACTCACCCTGGCGGCATCCACATCGAGTTCACCGGCGACAACGTCACCGAGTGCGTCGGCGGCAGCCACGAGATCGTGGCCGACGACCTCTACCAGCGCTACGAGACCGCCTGCGACCCGCGGCTCAACCGCGGCCAGGCGCTCGACCTGGCCTTCATGGTCGCCGAGAGCTACCGGACCCGCCCAGGCGCCTGACCGGCGGCGCCGCCGCGACCCGGCGCGGCAGGCGGGTCAGTTGATGTCGAACTCGTTCCCTTCCGGGTCTCGCATCGCGATCGCGTAGTGGTCGATGCCGTCCAGCTCGAACACGCCGACGATCGTGGCGCCGAGCGCGGCCAGCCGCTCCGCCTCGGCGTTGACGCGCTGCTTGCGGGTCTCGATCGGGACGTCACGCCCGTCGACGATGCTCGCGCTGCTGACGGTTATGTCCAAGTGCAGCCGGTTCTTAACGCTCTTGCCCTCGGGCACGACCTGGAACCAGATGCCCGGACCGCGGCCGTCCGGGTCGATGATCCGGTCGTCGCCCACGCCCAGGTCCTCCTCGGGCAGCCCGACGTCGCGCCAGTAGTCATCCCAGCTGGCGAAGCCGGCCGGGGGCGGCTCGATCTGATATCCCAGGGCGGCGGCCCAGAAGCGGGCCAGCGGTGCGGGCTCGGCGCAGTCGATCACCAGCTGGAATCGGGCAGCCATCGGGCCTCCTGCTCACGTCGGCGGTTCGCGACCAGCTTGCCCGAGGCCTCTGACAAACCCCGGCCGGCGATTCCCCGGGCGAACTGTCAGACCCCGCCTAGTAGAGACCCGGCTCCGGGCTGCTGGTGACGCTCACACCGTGGCTGGCGAGCACCTCGGCAACCTGGTCCGGCTGGTCCGGCGTGATCACCGGCCGCACCTGCCCGCCCGCGTAGATGACCAGGCCCGACCGCTTGCGCGGCCGGCGGATATCGAAGTTGAACCAGTGCACGAAGTCGTTGCTGCCGTGGATGCGCCACCGGCCGAGCGGGCCCAGGTTCACCCGGCGCACCTCTCGGATCGCCGAGTACGGCACGTGCTTCGGGCCGACCGGGAAGTAGTAGTGACGGATGACCAGTTCCTGATCGGTGCAGATCACCCTGCCGTCGTCATACTCGGCCATAACCACGCCGCCAACCGTACCGCAGGCGCCCGGTCACGCGGGCTTTCGCCGCGGGCGGGCCGCCTGGCTAGCGGACCGGGGCGGCGACCGGCTCCCAGTCGGGGCGCAGCGCCATGCCCGACTTGCCGTTCTCGCCGAGCTTCACTCCCAGCACCTGGTGCAGCTGGATCTGGTTGCGCTCGAAGCCGAGCCGGGACCCGGCCATGTAGAGCCGCCAGACCCGGGCCGTGCCCTCGCCGACCTCGGCGACCGCCTCGTCCCAGTGCTCGTCCAGATTCGCGCACCAGCCCGCCAGCGTCTTGGCGTAGTGCTCCCGCAGGTTCTCCTCGTGCCGGACCTCGAAGCCCGTGTCGTGCATCATCGACACCAGGCAGCCAGCGGACTCGAGCTCGCCGTCCGGGAACACGTACCGGTAGATGAACCCGTCCGGCCGCCGGGCGGGCTCGGTGTCGTCGACGCGGGTGATGCAGTGGTTCAGCAGCCGCCCCTCCGGCTTCAATTTGCCGTAAAGGAACGCGAAGTAGCCCGGCAGCTGGGCCTTGCCGATGTGCTCGGTCAGCCCGATCGAGCTGACCGCGTCGAAGCCGGTCTCCCGCACGTCCCGGTAGTCCAGGTGACGAACCTCGGCCAGGTCCGACAGGCCCCGCTCCTCGATCGCCCGCTGCGCCCACAGCGCCTGCTGCTCGGACAGGGTCACGCCGAGCGCCTTCACGCCGTACTCGCGGGCCGCGTGCATGACCATGCCGCCCCAGCCGCAGCCCACGTCGAGCAGGCGCATCCCGGGCTGGAGCCCGATCTTGCGGGCGACGAGGTCATGCTTGTAGAACTGCGCCTCCTCGAGCGTGGCGTCCTCAGTCGGGTAGCAGGCGCAGGTATAGGCCATGGACGGCCCGAGCACCCACTCGTAGAACGTGTTGGACACGTCGTAGTGGTGCGAGATCGCGGACGCGTCGCGGCCCCGCGAGTGCCGCCGGCCCGACAGCGACCTCCGGCGGATCCGCACCTCCTGCGGCGGCGGCGCTACCCGCGGGAAGAGGACCTTCGGCCCGCCAAGCTCGCGCAGCAGCCGCAGCCGTTCCGGCCAGCCCATGTGCATCGTCTGCAGCCCGGTCATGCGGGCCAGCGCCGAGTGCATGTCGCCGGCCACGTCGAGGTGGCCGGACACGTACGCCCGGGCCAGCCCCATAGCGCCAGGCGCCTGGGCCAGGTAGGACACGGCGACCGGCGACCGCACCGTGATCTTCACCGCCGCGCCGGGGATGCCGGCCCGGCTCCCGTCATAGGCGCGGAACTCGACCGGCGCGTCCGGCCCGGCCAGCGCCTCGAATACGTCCGCCAGTGGCATGCCCGTCTCCTTCGTCACTTTCCGCGAACGCACTTCTCGTAGAGCCCGGCGAGCCGGCCTTCTGGGTCATAATCGTGCTTCAGCGCCGCATATTCCGACCCGTTGTAGAGCGCCCAGAACTCCGGCTCCGGGTAGAACGATGTCGAGTACAGGCCCTTGTGCCCGCCCAGCGCGGTGACCTCGTCTTCGATCTGCCGGTTGTAGTGGCCGTCGACGGCGCCGGGCGGCAGCGCGACCGTGCCCCAGAACCCGAAGTTCACGTAGGCCTGGCCGGGCCGCAGCGGGTACAGCGGCCACGTGCGGTCGCCGCGCAGCCGCAGCGGGCACATCCATACCGGGCTCATGCCCACCCGGTCGGCGAAGAAGCGCAGGAACTCGGCCCCGCGCTCGACCGGGATCTCGACATCCTGAATGACGTCCTCGTGCTCGGGGCGGCCGCGACCGGCGTTCAGGGCGGCGGACAGGCCGTGCCTGCGGTCGAAGGCGACGAGCTTGCGGTAGGTGTCCGAGCGGCGGTACCGGCGCGGCCAGGCCCGGCGGATCACCGGGTTCTGCACGCCGAACGGCCGCGAGCACCAGAACCAGTCGGTGTCCCAGCGCCACAGGTAGTCGCGGATGGTGAGGAAGTCCTCCTTCGGGCCGCGGACCGACCGGTAGTAGATCCGCTCACGGGTGTAGTCACTCAGCCACGGCGCCACGTCGCTGAACGCCCCGACGGTCAGGTACATCTCGTCCAGGCTGAACGCCGTGCCGTCCACGAAGTCCGCCCGGTGCCCGCCGAGGCTGCCGTCCCTTGCGATCTGCGCGACCGCGTCCATGCACGCCTCGGGAGTGTCGTAACGGAAATGGCGCACGTGAACGAACGGCGAGACCGGCTCGAGCTCGATCGTGAGCGCGAGCGCGTAGCCCAGCGTGCCGTAGGAGTTCGGGAAGCCCCGGTAGAGCGCGGCGTGCTCGCCCGAGTCGGTGGCGGTGACCACCCGGCCGTCGCCGGTGAGGATCTCCAGCTCGGCGACGGACTCGTGCGGCATGCCGTTGCGCAGGGAGCTGGACTCGATGCCCAGGCCGGTCACCGCGCCGCCCAGCGTGATCGTCTTCAGCTGAGGCACGACCAGCGGCATCAGGCCGTGCCGCAGGGTGGCGTCGGCCAGGTCCTCGTAGGTGGTCATGCCGCCGACCAGCGCGGTGCGCGATCCCGGGTCGACGCACAGCACCCGCCCGAAGGCGGACACGTCGAGCTGGGCAGGCGGCGCTGGCGGGGTCGTCCCCCCGGGCCGGTACCTGGCGGGGACGGCGTCGCGGAACCGGAACAGGTTCGACGTCTGCTTGGCCAGGCGGACCGGGCTGCCGGGCGGGATCGCCGCGTAGGCGCGCCGCA
>JASIJN010000380.1 GCA_030050125.1 Streptosporangiaceae bacterium
GAGAACCGCCTGCGCCGGAAGAACTCCAGGTTGAGCATGGGGTGGGCGCTGACCCGTTCCCAGGCGGCGAACACGGCCAGCACCGCCAGCCCGCCGAGGCCGGTCGCGATCACCAGGGCCGACGACCATCCGCGCACCGGGGCCTCGATCAGCGACCAGAGCACCAGCCCGAGCCCGGCCACGGACAGCAGCGCGCCGGGCAGGTCGGGTGCGGCCGCCGCCGGGTTGCTGGAGTCGGGCACCAGCGGGATCGCGGCCGCCACCCCGATGGCCGCGATCGGCAGGTTGATCAGGAACACCGACCCCCACCAGAAGTGCGCCAGCAGCAGGCCGCCGATGATCGGGCCGAGCGCGATGCCAACCCCGCTGGTCCCGGCCCACAACCCGATGGCCCGCTGCCGCCGCGCCCCGTCGGGAAACATGTCCGTGATGATCGCCAGCGTGGAGGGCATGATCAGCGCGCCGCCGATGCCCATGCTCGCCCGGGCGGCGATCAGGACTCCCACCGAGCCGGAGAACGCCGCCCAGGTGGAACCGGCGGCGAAGGCGGCCAGGCCGGCCAGGAACGTCCGCTTCCGGCCGACGCGGTCGGCCACGCTGCCGGCCACCAGCAGCAGCCCGGCGAATACCATCACGTAGGCATCGACGATCCACTGCAGCTGGCTCGTGGTCGCGTGCAGATCACGGACCAGGGTCGGCAGAACGACGTTCAGCACGGTGTTGTCAAGCGTCACGATCAGCAGCGACACGCACAGGACCGCCAGGGCCAGATCCGGCCTGACCGGTGCCCGGCGCCTGGCGGGCGGGGCTGCTGGGAAGGCGTCGGTCTTGGTGCTCACGGGTTTCACGCTTCGCCGGCCGCCCGCGCCCGGGCAGGGCCGAACGACACCAGGCCGGCCGGACCTTCGGCCCTGGCCCCGCGGCCGCCGCCGGGGGATGCTAAATCGATGCGACCCGATATGACGCCGCTGCCTGACCTGCGGCTGGCGCGCTCTCGCGGCGGGCCGGTGCGCGACCGGCGGCCGGTCTACGTGGACCTGCTGCCGCCCTGCAACGCCGGCTGCCCGGCCGGAGAGAACATCCAGGCCTGGCTGGCGCACGCGCAGGCCGGCCGGCACGAGCAGGCGTGGCGGCAACTGGTCGCCGACAACCCGCTGCCCGCGATCCACGGGCGGGTCTGCTACCACCCGTGCGAGACCGCCTGCAACCGGGCCAGCCTGGACAGCTCGGTCTCGATCCACGCGGTCGAGCGGTTCCTGGGCGACCTGGCGCTGGAGCGCGGCTGGCAGTTCGACCGGCCGCCTCGAGGCGGCGGCCGGCGGGTGCTGGTCATCGGGGCCGGGCCGAGCGGGCTGTCGGCCGCCTATCACCTGGCCCGGCTCGGCCACCAGGTCGAGATCAGGGACGCGGGCGACCAGCCGGGCGGGATGATGCGCTACGGGATCCCGGCCTACCGGCTGCCGCGCGACATCCTGGACTGCGAGATCGCCAGGATCGAGGCGCTCGGCGTGACCATCACCTGCGACCACCGGGTCACCGACCTGGATGCCGAGCGCCGCGAGGGCGGCTTCGACGCCGTGTTCGTCGCGGTCGGCGCGCACCTGTCCAAGCACATTGACATCCCGGCCAGGGACGCGGGGCGGATCCTGGACGCGGTGTCGTTCCTGCGCAGCGTGGCCTCCGGCGAGCGGCCGGTGATCGGGCGCCGGGTCGCGGTGTACGGCGGCGGCAACACCGCGATGGACGCGGCGCGGACCGCCCGCCGCCTCGGCGCGGACGACGCGCTCATCGTCTACCGGCGAACCCGGGCCCAGATGCCGGCCCACGAGGAGGAGGCGGCGGACGCCGAGCGCGAGGGAGTGCGGATCAACTGGCTGCGCACGATCACCGCGTTCGACGGCCCGGAGCTCACCGTCGAGGCCATGGAACTCGACTCCAGCGGGTTCCCGCATCCGACCGGGCGGCTGGAGACCCTGGCCGCCGACACCGTGATCCTGGCCCTGGGCCAGGACACCGACACCGGGTTCCTGCGGAAGGTCCCGGGGGTCGAGTTCGCCAAGGACGGCACGGTCGGCGTGTCGCCCGCGATGATGACCGGATGCCCGGGCGTGTTCGCCGGGGGCGACATGGTCCCGGCCGAGCGCACCGTGACCGTGGGCGTCGGCCACGGCAAGAAGGCGGCAGGGAACATCGACGCCTGGCTGCGTGGCGGAGCCCAGTCCGGGCGCAGCGGCCAGGCCAAGCACGATGTCGTGGCGTTCAAAGATCTGAACCTCTGGTATTTCGGCGACGCGGCCCGCCGGGAGCAGCCGCAGGCCGCGCCGGAGCGGCGGATCGCCGACTTCGCCGAGGTCCAGGGCGGCCTTTCCGGTGAGCAGGCGGTCTACGAGGCGCAGCGGTGCCTGTCCTGCGGCAACTGCTTCGAGTGCGACGGCTGCCTGGGCGCGTGCCCCGAGGACGCGGTGATCAAGCTCGGGCCCGGGCACCGGTACCGGTTCGACTACGACCGGTGCACGGGGTGCGCGGCGTGTTACGAGCAGTGCCCGGTGCACGCGATCGAGATGGTCGCCGACGGCTCGGCGACGGAAGCAGAGGGGTGAGATGCGCGCCACCGTCGACGGCAACGAGGCTGCCGCCTCGGTCGCCTACCGGCTCAGCGAGGTCTGCTGCATCTACCCGATAACGCCGTCGTCGCCCATGGCGGAGCTCGCGGACGAGTGGTCCAGCCAGGGACGGCCCAACCTGTGGGGCGCCGTCCCGTCCGTGGTCGAGATGCAGAGCGAGGGCGGGGCCGCGGGCGCGCTGCACGGCGCGCTGCAGGGCGGGGCGCTGGCCACCACGTTCACCGCGTCGCAGGGCCTGCTGCTGATGATCCCGAACATGTACAAGATCGCCGGCGAGCTGACCCCGGCGGTGCTGCACGTGGCCGCGCGGTCGGTGGCGGCCCAGGGACTGTCGATCTTCGGCGATCACTCGGACGTGATGGCCGTGCGGCAGACCGGGTTCGCGCAGCTCGCCTCGGCGTCGGTTCAGGAGGCGCACGACCTGGCGCTGGTGGCGCACGCCGTCACGCTGGCCACGCGGGTGCCGTTCGTGCACTTCTTCGACGGGTTCCGCACCTCGCACGAGCTGAACACGATCGAGTGGCTGGGCGACGACGACCTGCGGGCGCTGGTCCCCGAGGACCTGGTCCGCGCGCACCGCGGCCGGGCCCTGTCGCCCGACCACCCGTTCATCCGGGGCACGGCGCAGAACCCGGACACCTACTTCCAGGCCAGGGAGACGGTGAACCCGTTCTACGCGGCCGTGCCCGGCGCGGTGCAGGCGACGATGGACGCCCTGGCCCGGCGCACCGGCCGCGGCTACCGCATCGTGGACTACGCGGGCCACCCGCAGGCCGAGCGGGTGATCGTGGTGATGGGCTCGGCCGGGCAGACCGTGGCCGAGACCGTGGCCCGCCTGTGCGCGCGCGGCGAGCGGGTCGGCGTGGCCCAGGTCCGGCTCTACCGGCCGTTCCCGGCGCAGGCCCTGGTCGCCGCGCTGCCGGCCACCGCGTCCCGGATCGCGGTGCTCGACCGCACCAAGGAGCCGGGCTCTGCCGGGGAACCGTTGCTGCTCGACGTGACCGCCGCGCTCGCCGACTCGTGCATGGAGACCGAACGCGGACGTCTCCCGTTGATCATCGGCGGACGGTACGGCCTGTCCTCCAAGGAACTGACCCCGGGCATGGTCGCGGGCGTGTTCGCGGAACTGGAGCGGGAACGGCCCCGGCGCCGGTTCACGATCGGGATCACCGACGACGTGTCCGGCACCAGCCTGCCGTACGACCCGGCGCTGGACATCGAGCCGCCGGGCACGGTGCGGGCGGTGTTCTTCGGGATCGGCTCGGACGGCACGGTCGGCGCGAACAAGAACACGATCAAGATCCTGGGCGACGAGGCCGCGGAAGGCTCCGCCATTACCTACGCCCAGGGCTACTTCGTCTACGACTCCAAGAAGTCCGGCTCGCAGACCGTGTCGCACCTGCGCTTCGGGCCCGAGCCGATCCGCGCGCCGTACCTGGTGCGGCAGGCCAGCTTCGTCGGCTGCCATCAGTTCGGGCTGCTGGACCGGGTCGACGTCCTCGGCCCGGCGGCGCCGGGCGCCACGCTGCTGCTCAACTGCCCGCATCCGGCGCCGGAGGTCTGGGACGCCCTGCCCCGGCCGGTCCAGGAGAAGATCCTGGCCAAGCGGCTCGAGGTGTACGCGATCGACGCCGCGACCATCGCCCGTGACGCCGGGCTGGCCGGCCGGACCAACACGGTGCTGCAGACCTGCTTCTTCGCGATCTCCGGGGTGCTGCCCCGGGAGGAGGCGATCGCCAAGATCAAGGCGGCGATCGCCAAGACCTACGGCCGCCGCGGGGCCGAGGTGGTCGCGCGCAACCACGCGGCGGTGGACCGCGCGCTCGAAGGGCTGCACCGGATCGAGGTGCCCGGCCGGGTGACCTCCGGCCGGGACCTGCCCGCGATGGTGCCGGCCGGGGCCCCGGAGTTCGTCGCCACGGTCACCGCGGCGATGATGGCGGGCCGCGGCGACGACCTGCCGGTGAGCGCGCTGCCCGCGGACGGGACCTATCCCAGCGGGACCGCGGCGTACGAGAAGCGCAACATCTCCGACCTGGTCGCCGAGTGGGACGCCGACCTGTGCATCCAGTGCGGCAACTGCAGCTTCGTCTGCCCGCACAGCGTGATCAGGTCCACCTACTACGACCGGTCGCTGCTGGCCGGGGCGCCGGAGCGGTTCCGGTCCGCCCCGCTCGACGCGCGCGGCCTCCCTGATACCGCGTTCACGCTGCAGGTGTACCTGGAGGACTGCACCGGCTGCGAGCTGTGCGTGCAGGCCTGCCCGGTGACCGCGCCGGCCCGGCCGGACCGCAAGGCGATCAACCTGGCGGCCCGCGAGCCGCTGATGGCCGCCGAACGGGAGAACATCGCGTTCTTCGAGACGCTGCCGGTGGCCGACCGGTCCCGGGTGGACTTCGGCACCGTGCGCGGCACCCAGTTCCTGCAGCCGCTGTTCGAGTTCTCCGGCGCCGGCGCCGGCTGCGGGGAGACCCCGTACCTCAAGCTCATGTCGCAGTTGTTCGGCGACCGGCTGCTGGTGGCCAACGCCACCGGCTGCTCGTCGATCTACGGCGGCAACCTGCCCACGACGCCGTGGACCACGGGGCCCGACGGGCGCGGCCCGGCCTGGTCGAACTCCCTGTTCGAGGACAACGCCGAGTTCGGGCTGGGGTTCCGGCTGGCCGCCGACCGGCACGCCGAGCGGGCCCGGGTCCGCCTGGCCGCGCTGCGTGACGCGGTCGGGGCCGATCTGGCCGGCGAGATCCTCGGCGCGCCGCAGCGCCGCGAGTCGGAGCTGCGGGCGCAGCGGGACCGGGTGGCCGAGCTGAAGCGGCGGCTGGCCGGCCTGGACGGCGGCGGGGCCGTGGCCGACCTGCTGAGCGTGGCCGACCACCTGGTCCGGCGCAGCGTGTGGATCGTCGGCGGCGACGGCTGGGCCTACGACATCGGGTCCGGCGGCCTGGACCACGTCCTGGCCAGCGGGCGCAACGTCAACGTGCTGGTGCTCGACACCGAGGTGTACTCCAACACCGGCGGCCAGTCGTCCAAGGCGACGCCGCTGGGCGCGGTGGCCAAGTTCGCGGCCTCGGGGAAGACCATGCCCAAGAAGGACCTGGCCCTCCAGGCGATCGCGTACGGCTACGTCTACGTGGCCCGGGTGGCGATGGGCGCCGACCCGCAGCAGACCCTGCGCGCGCTGCGCGAGGCCGAGGCCTACGACGGGCCGTCGCTGATCATCGCCTACAGCCACTGCATCGCGCACGGCATCGAGATGCGCGACGGCCTGGACCAGCAGTACCGCGCCGTGGCCAGCGGGTACTGGCCGCTGATCCGGTACGACCCGGTGCTGCGCGCGGCCGGAGGGAATCCGTTCCTGCTCGACTCGCCGCGACCGCGGATCCCGCTGACCGCCTACACCCAGCGCGAGCTGCGGTACCGGGCCCTGAGCCGCACCGACCCGGCCGAGGCCGAGCGGCTGGCCGCCCTGGCCCAGCAGGCCGTGGACCAGCGGTGGGACACCTACGAGGAGATGGCCACGCGCGGCCCCGCGCACTTCCCGCCGGACGCGCGGAAGACCGGCCACGGGGCTGAGCGTTCCGGGCACTTGGCCGAAGAGGAGAACTGATGGACCTGTCAACCCGGTACCTGGGTCTTAACCTCCGCAACCCGCTGGTC
>JASIJN010000381.1 GCA_030050125.1 Streptosporangiaceae bacterium
CCCGGTCCGCGGCGGCCTGACGGTCCTCGCCGACGTCTTCCGGCCTGCCGGCGGGCGGCCCGCTCCGCCGCTGATCGCCTGGAGCCCGTACGGCAAGCACGCCGAAGGCCAGCTGACCCTGCGATACCCGGACAGCGGGGTCGCGCCCGGCCAGGTGTCGCAGTACACCGCGTTCGAGTCACCGGACCCGGTGTACTGGACCGCGCGCGGCTACGCGGTGGTCAACGCCGACATCCCCGGCACCTGGTACTCCAGCGGCGACGCGACGTTCCTGTCCCCCGAGGAGGCCGCCTGCGGCCACGACCTGATCGAGTGGGCCGCCGCCCAGCCCTGGAGCAACGGCCGGGTCGGCATGTCCGGCGTCTCCTACCTGGCGTCCGCGCAGTGGTCCATCGCGGCCACCAGCCCGCCGCACCTGGCCGCGATCAACCCGTGGGAGGGCTGGAGCGACACCTACCGCGAGGTGGTCAGGCACGGCGGGATCCCGGAGACGTATTTCTGGCCGTACATCGGGCTGCGCTGGGGGTACGGGAGCGGCCTGGTCGAGGACCTGGCGGCCGAGACCGCCGAGCACCCGCTCTTCGACGACTTCTGGTCCGCCAAGGCCGCCGACCTGTCCAAGATCACCTGCCCGGCGTTCGTCGTGGCCAGCTGGTCGGACCAGGGGCTGCACACCCGCGGCACCTTCGAGGGCTTCAAGAGAATCGGCTCGGCGCACAAGTGGCTCGACGCCCACGGCGGCAAGAAGTGGGGCTACTACTACAGCGCCGAGGGCCTGCGCAAACAGCAGGAGTTCTTCGACCACTTCCTCAAGGGACTGGACACCGAGGTCACCCGGTGGCCGCGGGTGCGCTACGAGGTCCGGGAACGCGCCTACACCGGGGCCAGGAAGCCCGCCGCCGACTGGCCGCTGCCCGGCACCGTGTATGAGCCGCTGTTCCTTGACGCGGGCTCGGGACGGCTGCTGCGGGACGGCGAGGCCCCGGCCGCGGAGAACAGCGCGGTGTACGACAGCGAGCGGCGCGGCCGCGGCCGCGGCCGCGCCGTCTTCGACCTGCGCTTCGGCGTCGCCACCGAGATCGTGGGGAACGCCAGCCTCCGGGTCTGGATGTCCGCGCCCGAGGCCGACGACATGGACGTGTTCGTGGCCCTGCAGAAGCTGGACCGTTACGGCGACGTGGTCGGGTTCCCCTACTACGCGGTGTTCGAGGACGGCCCGGTCGCGCTGGGCTGGCTGCGCGCCTCACACCGCGAACTCGACCTCCGGCGGTCGGTGCCGGGGCAGCCGGTCCTGGCCCACCGGCGCGAGCTCAAGCCGGGCCGGGGCCAGATCGTTCCGCTGGACATCGAGATCCTGCCCTCGGGCACCCGGTTCGAGCCGGGCGAGTCGCTGCGGCTGGTCGTCCAGGGGCGGGACATCTACCGCCAGCCCCGGCCGCTCACCCAGGCGTTCCACGACGAGTCCGTCAACCACGGCCCGCACGTGATCCACACGGGCGGCCGGTTCGACTCCCGCCTCCTCGTCCCTCGGGTGCCCGGCTGAGCGGGGACAGCCCGGCCATGGGAGGTTGATAGGCGTGACCGGCATGACCGACGGGCTGACGGCGGTGGTCTTCGACTTCTACGGGACCCTCACGCCGTTCAACGCGCCCGCGGCGTGGGCGGACCACGTCGCCCGGCTGGCGGCCGTGCTCGGGGTCGGGCCCGGCGCCCTGGCCGACGCGCTGGACGCGTCGTATCCCGAACGGGCGACGGGAAAGCTGGGCGATACCCGCCAGACCCTGCGCACGCTGGCGGCGCGCCTCGGGGCGGAGCCGGCCGAAGACAGGCTGGACGAGGCCCGCCGTATGCGGCAGAAGCTCCAGGAGTCGCTGATGCGCCTGCGGCCCGAGGCCCTGCCCGTGATCGGCGGACTGCGTGACCGCGGCCTGCGGATCGGCGTGGTCTCGGACTGCACGTCCGAGCTCCCGAACGCCTGGCCGCGGCTGCCGGTGGCTCCGCTGGTCGACGCGCCGGTGTTCTCCTGCGTCGAGGGAATCCGCAAGCCCGATCCCCGCCTGTTCCGCGCGGCCGCGGGCCGCCTGGGCGCCGACCCCGCCGGATGCCTGTACGTGGGGGACGGCGGCGGCCGGGAGCTGACCGGGTCGTCCGCCGTCGGCATGCACGCGGTGCTGCTGGCCGGCCAGGACTGGCACAGCAGCCACCGCGTCTACGAACGCGAAGACGGCTGGAACGGGCCGCGGATCGGCTCGCTCACCGACCTGCTCGGCTAGCGCGGCTCAGGGACGCAGTCCGCGCTGCTGGTCGTGCCGTCGCGGACGAGCCCGGGGCCGGGCCGGCCGCGCATCCGCCTCGTCGCCGGGAAACGCGTCGAGCGCGGCCAGGTCCTCGTCGGTGAGCGTGGTGAACGGCGCGATCCGCTGGGCGTACTCGCGCGCGGTGTCGTCCACCGGGCCGCCGAAGCTCAGCGCGTTCCTGGTCACGTACTCCACCCACTCGGCCACCTCGCGCGGATTGAACCGGACGACCAGCGCGCCGTCCAGCTCCAGCAGGTGCCGCGGCGGCGAGGCGCCGATCACGGCCTGCACGGCCACGTCGGTGAAGTCGTCGTCGGTGACGTGCCCGGTGACCAGCCCGGCATAGTTGCGGTAGCTGCCGGCCGGCACCAGCCCGTAGTTCCCGCGGCCGGGGCCCTTGCCGCCGACGATGACCGGCTCGCCGACCTCGGTCATGGCGGCCAGCGCCACCAGATGGAACCAGGCCCGGCCGTCAACGCGCTCGCCGAACCGCGCATGCAGCCCGAACGGGCTGTCCCGCAGCAGGCTGCCGACCTTGACGCCAGACCCCACGCGATCATTGTCGCCGATCACACCGACAATTCCTGGTATTGATCCGCGCTATGGGACGCTCAATGTCCGATTTCCAGGCCGGAACCGAATTCCCGCCAGATGCCGCTCATTTGCTCAGCCCGCCGCCGCTGGCTTGCCGGCCAGCAGGAAAGCCTGCCCGGTCCGCTCAGGGAACGGGCCGCCCTCGTCGGGCTCGCGGACGAGCCGGGCCCGCACCGGCAGCCCGGCCAGGCCGAGCAGCCCCGCGACCTGCTCCGGCCGGCGCCGGTGGAAGTCGAGCGCGATCGGGTGCCCCAGCGCCTCGGTCAAGTGCAGCGGCTCGTCGCCGACCTGGAAGCCGAGCAGCACGACGCCGCCCGGCCGGAGCACCCGGCGGAACTCGGCGAACGCATCCGGGAGCCGTTCGTCCGGGACGTGGATGGTCGAATACCAGGCCAGCACGCCGCCGAGGGCGCCGTCCGGCAGATCGAGCCCGAGCATTGACCCGACCTCGAACCGCAGCCCGGGGTGCGCCCGGCGGGCCTGCGCGATCATCTGCGGCGACAGGTCGATCCCGAACGCCGGCACGCCCAGCTCGTTCAGGTGCGCCGTCACCCGGCCGGTACCGCACCCGATATCGCCGACCGGCCCGGCCCCCGAGGCCAGCACCAGCTCGGCGAACCCGGCCAGCATGGCCCGGTCCAGTGGCCTGGCCGCCAGTTCGTCGCGGAACCGCACGGCGTAGTCGGCGGCCACGGCATCGTAGGACGAGCGGGTGGCGCGCAGGAAGTCGGCTTCGGTCACGGCCTGCACCGTGCGGAGCGCACATCTCTCATCGACCAATTAGAACACATGCTCGATAGGCGAGCATCCGGACATCGACGTCGTCGTTCTCAGCACCGGGTCCTGGGATTCGCTGGGCACCGGCCCCACCGATGTGCCCCGCCTGATCTTGTAGCTGGCGCCTGGAGTCCCGCGCACGTCATCATGAATCCGCCGCTTCGCTCCGAAGTGGAGCATCTCACGTACTAATTCTGTAACGTCACTGGACTGGGATTCGGTGAGCGTCGGTGCGCATCGTTTGATCCGCGTATAGCGGGCAACACGTGCAATCCACGAAGCAGGAAGCTGCCTGGAACCGGCATACTGGTGGCTTGCGCCTGAGTCCCCGGACGACCAATAGGGCCTTCGTTGATTCCCATGTCCCCGGGCCACCTGCGCGATCGGCTTGCCGGTCTCCTGTAAGCAGGCGGTCCGCGTCATCCTTGAAATTCTGACACGATCTTCCTATCGCTCCAGGCTGCTGGTGGCCGGTTGGCGCAATGACGCCTAGGATTCCCTTTGAGCGCTCTTTCGGGAGTTATCGAGCGCTCCTTCGGGAGTTGCTCCGAGCATCGTTAGGACTTGATCATGACCTTCGGCTCTCGCCGGGCGGCCCCGAGCCCGGAGCCGAGCCGGACGCTGCCGGACACCAAGTTCTCGGTCCCAAACCCTCGTCCTGATGCAGTCAGTCGCACCAAGCTCATCGAGGCTGGCCGGTCGACCGATTCCCGTATTGTCGCGGTCACTGCGCCGGCGGGCTACGGAAAGTCGACGCTCCTGGCGGAGTGGGCCGAAGCGGAGGATCGCCGCGTGGCCTGGGTGTCTTTGGACCGTTTCGACGATGATCCGGCGCTGCTGCTGCTCTCGTTAGCGTCCGCGTACCATCGGGCAGGG
>JASIJN010000048.1 GCA_030050125.1 Streptosporangiaceae bacterium
TCGCGCGATGACGGTTGTTCGGCTGGAACGTACGCTTACTCACTGGGACTCCAGGGACAAGGGCGGGGCGCAGGCACCACCGGCCGATTGCGGACACGCGAAAGCCAGCCCTGGACGGGCTAGACCAGTGAACGGTACGCGGACCCGATGCCGCCGGTCAAACCGGCACCGGCAGGCCAGCCGGCCAGCAGACATCCCGTCTGCACCCTGCGTAACACTTGCCGTTTACCAAACGAGGGCCGAACCCGAGCCCTAGGCTGTGGACAGCGGTCCCGGGCGTGGGGATCCGGGATCTGATGGTCGCCGAATTCGTAGCCCCCGGCGGCCGATGGGGAGGCATCTGCACCGCGGTGCAACGTGCACAACCTGTGGAAAAACCTGTTGATCATATGTGGGGGCGCGAGGTGAACGGCAATGAGTGAAGCAGACCTCGCGGAAGTCTGGGCCCGCTCTCTGGACGAACTGGCCGGAATGCAGATCGAGCCGTCCCACCGGGCCTGGCTCCAGCTGACCCGGCCGCTCGGCCTGGTCGAGAACACCGCGCTGATCGCCACGCCCAACGAGTTCGTCAAGGAGCAGCTGGAGACCAGGCTGCGCGCCCTGATCACCAACACGCTGTCCCGTGAGCTCGGCCGCAACATCCAGCTGGCGGTCACCGTCGATCCCACCGCGGCCACGCCCGACCCCGGACACCGCCCGCCCGGCCTGCGCGGGCTGACCGGCCTGCACGACGAGCCGGTCCCGGGCGCCGCCACCGGCCCGCTGCAGCGGATCGTCGACGACCGCCCGCCGGCGGGCGGCGATTTCGGCCCCCCCGGCCTGGGCGAGATCCCGTCCGTGCGGGCCAGTGGCCCGGCCGCCGCCGAAGCCGCGACCGGCCCAGGCGGCTTCGTTCCGGGCGGTTTCGCGCCCGGGGCGCCTCCGGGAACGCCGCGGCCGGCCCAGGCCCGGCTGAACCCCAAGTACACGTTCGAGACCTTCGTGATCGGCTCGAGCAACAGGTTCGCCCACGCGGCGGCCGTGGCCGTGGCCGAGGCGCCGGCCAAGGCCTACAACCCGCTGTTCGTCTACGGCGATTCCGGCCTGGGCAAGACCCACCTGCTGCACGCCATCGGCCACTACGCACAGAGCCTGTACCAGGGCGTCAAGGTGCGGTACGTCAGCTCGGAGGAATTCACCAACGACTTCATCAACATGATCAGGGACGGCAAGCAGGACGGCTTCCGCCGCCGCTACCGCGATGTCGACGTGCTGCTGGTGGACGACATCCAGTTCCTGGAGAACAAGGAAGGGACCCAGGAGGAGTTCTTCCACACCTTCAACACGCTGCACAACGCCAGCAAGCAGATCGTGATCTCCAGCGACCGCGCGCCCAAGCGCCTGGTCACGCTCGAAGACCGGCTTCGCAGCCGGTTCGAGTGGGGCCTGCTCACCGACGTCCAGCCGCCGGAACTCGAGACCAGGATCGCCATCCTGCGGAAGAAGGCGGTGCAGGACCGGCTGAACGCGCCGCCCGACGCGCTCGAGTACATCGCCAGCCGGATCTCGACCAACATCCGCGAGCTGGAGGGCGCCCTGATCCGGGTCACCGCCTACGCCAGCCTGAACCGGCAGTCCGTCGACCTCCAGCTGGCCGAGTTCGTCCTGAAGGACCTCATCCCCGAGGCGCAGGGGCCGGAGATCACCGCCTCGACGATCATGGGGCAGACCGCGTCGTACTTCGGGCTGTCCATCGACGACCTGTGCGGCACCTCGCGCTCCCGGGTCCTGGTGACGGCGCGGCAGATCGCCATGTATCTCTGCCGCGAACTCACCGACCTGTCGCTGCCGAAGATCGGCCAGCAGTTCGGCGGCCGCGATCACACCACGGTGATGCACGCCGACAAGAAGATCCGCTCGCTCATGGCCGAGCGCCGGTCCATCTACAACCAGGTCACCGAGCTCACCAACCGGATCAAGCAGCAAGCGCTCTCCGGGTGAACGCACGATGAAGGATCTCTGTCGCGCGGGCGCCAGCACTGTGAGCGCACACAGGCTGTGGATAAATGTGTGGACAGACGCCTGGAGCCGGAGGAAAACTCCGGTCGGCCAGGGGGTAACCGGGTGCGGTCCGGAAAGCGACGCGCGGGTATTCACACGGCAGGCGCCGGTCCCAGCACCGGCGGCCACAGCCGCTGTGGACGCCGGCAACGCTGGTGACCTGCTGCGGCGGCGGCTATCCCCGGTATCCACCGTACCTACGACGACTGCTTATCTATCGATAACTCAGACCCAGAAGAAAACAGGCCGACCAACAGGAGGCAGCTTCCTGTGAAGATCCAGGTCGATCGCGACGTCCTGGCCGACGCCGTGGCATGGACGGCCCGCGCCCTGCCAAACCGTCCGACGGTGCCGGTCCTGGCCGGGATGCGGCTGCACGCCGGAACTGACCTCACGCTCTCCAGCTTCGACTACGACGTGTCCGCGCAGGCCGTCATCCCGGTCGTGACCGAGGAGGAGGGCAGCGCCCTGGTCTCAGGCCGGCTGCTGGCCGAGATCAGCCGCAGCCTCCCTTCCCGCCCGGTGCAGATCAGCTCCGAGGGCGGCAAGGCCATCCTGTCCTGCGGCAACGCCACGTTCACGTTGCTGACGATGCCGGAGGATGAGTACCCGGCGCTGCCTGCCATGCCCCCGGCCGCCGGTACGGTCGGCAGCGACGCGTTCGCGTCGGCGGTCAGCCAGTCGGCCACCGCGGCCGGCCGCGACGACACGCTGCCCGCGCTGACCGGCATCAGGGTCGAGATCGAGGGTGACACGCTGACCCTGATCTCCACCGACCGCTACCGGCTGGCGGTCAGGGAACTGCGGTGGAACCCGGCCCGGCCGGACCTGTCCGCCGCCGTGCTGGTCCCGGCCCGGGCCCTGGCGGAGACCGCGCGGTCGCTGACCTCGGGGGCCGAGGTGTCGATCGCGCTGGCCCTGCCCGGCGAGGCCGCCGACGGCGATCTGCCGGCCGCCGGGGACGGCATGATCGGGTTCGAGGGCGGCGGCCGGCAGGCCACCACCAGGCTGCTTGGCGGCGAGTTCCCGCGGTACCAGAACCTGCTGCCCAAGAGCGTCAGCTCGGTCGCCGAGCTGTCCGCGCCGCTGCTGTCCGAGGCGGTGAAGCGGGTCGCCCTGGTGGCCGAGCGCAACACCGCGGTGCGGCTGGCCTTCTCCCCCGGGCAACTGGTGCTGGAGGCCGGCACCGGCGAGGAGGCGCAGGCGGTCGAGCTGATCGAGGCCTCCTACGACGGTGACGACCTCGCGATCGCGTTCAACCCGTCCTACCTGCTCGACGGGCTGACCGCGATCGACTCGGACACGGTGCGGATGTGCTTCACCGAGCCCGGCAGGCCGGCGCTGATCACCGGCAAGCCGGATCCCGACGGCCAGCCCGACTACCGTTACCTGCTCATGCCGATCCGCCTGGGCGGCTGAGCAGCCCCCCGGGCGGTACTGTCGCAGCCGTGCACCTGACCAGGCTGGCGCTGACTGACTTCCGCAGCTATGCCGCGGCTGATCTCCAGCTGGCTCCGGGCGTATCGGCAATTACCGGGGCAAATGGCCAGGGCAAGACCAACCTGGTCGAGGCGGTTGCCTACCTCGCGACCTTTGCCAGCCACCGGGTCGCCACCGACGCCCCCTTGATTCGCCACGGTGCTGAGCGTTCCATTCTCAGAGGCATGGTGAGTTCGGCGGGACGCGACAGTCTCCTTGAAATAGAGATCAACTCCGGCCGGGCCAACAGGGTCCGGCTGAACCGCGTTCCGCTGTCGCGGCCGCGGGAGGCGCTGGGCACGCTGCGGTGCGTTCTGTTCGCACCGGAGGACATCGCGGTGGTCAAGGGCGATCCCGACGGGCGGCGGCGCTACCTGGACGACCTGCTGGTGGCCACCAGGCCGCGGTTCGCCGGGGTCAGGGCCGACTATGACCGGGTCGTGCGACAGCGGACGGCCCTGCTGAAATCCGCCCGCGGGAGCTGGGCCGGGGGCGGGAGGAGAGCCGGGGCGCGGGATGCCCAGCCCGGCGCGCCCGGCGCCCTGGACGTCTGGGACGAGCACCTGGTCGAGAAGGGCGCCGAGCTGACCGCCGGCCGGCTGGAACTGACCGCCGTACTCCGGCCGCTGCTGGTCAAGGCGTACGCCGCCGTGTCCGGCGAGGACGCGACCGCCGCGATGAGCTACCGCCAGGTCCGCCAGCCGGCGGGGGCCGCCGAGCCGGCCGCGGACCGGGCCGCGCTGGCCGAGGGACTGCGCCAGGCACTGGCCGACACGCGGCGCGCCGAGCTCGAGCGCGGCGTCTGCCTGGTCGGCCCGCACCGGGACGAGCTCGAGCTGCGCGTCGGTGAGCTGCCAGCGCGCGGGTACGCCAGCCACGGGGAGTCCTGGTCGCTGGCCCTCGCGCTCCGCCTGGCCGCCTACGACCTGCTGCGATCCGGCGGCGAGGACCCGGTGCTGCTGCTTGACGACGTGTTCGCCGAGCTGGACGACGGGCGCCGGGAGCGGCTGGCCGGGATGGTGTGCGGCGCCGAGCAGGTCCTGATCACCGCCGCGGTGGCCGCCGACGTGCCGCGGCGGCTGGCCGGCGCCAGGTTCGAGGTGTCCGGCGGGGCGATCTGGCGTGCCTGATGACGCCGAGAGGGCCCGGCTGGCCGGTGAGGCCCTGGCGAGGGCCAAGGCCGACGCGCGGGCCAGGGGGAAGCGCCCCGCCCGCCCGGAAGACCAGAATCCTGAACGCGCCGTCTCCCCCGAGACGTCGCCGTCGAGCCGCGCTGGTCGCCGGGCCCGGCGCGACGACCCCGAGCCGCTGACGACCGCGATCAGCGCGCTGATCGATTCCCGCGGCTGGCGCGAGCCGGCCGCCGCCGGGTCGGTTTTCGGGCGGTGGGCGGAGATTGTCGGGCCCGATCTGGCCGCGCATACCCGGCCGGACTCCCTGTCCGGCCGCGAGCTCACCGTGACCGCCGACTCCACGGCCTGGGCGACGCAGGTCCGGCTGCTCGCGGCCGATCTGGTCCGCAGGCTGAACGCCGAGCTTGGCGACGGCTCGGTGGAGCGAGTCAAGGTCCGCGGGCCGGCCGGGGCGGCCGGGCCACCCAGGCGACCCGGGGACTGGCGGGTGCGCGGCGGGCGCGGGCCGCGGGACACCTACGGCTGACCGTGGCTTCCCGCGAAACACTGACCGTGGCTTCCCGCTCGCCTCCGGGCTCCGCCGACCTCCCCCTTCCCCGTCGCTGCGCCGCCCTGGCGACGCCGTTTTCCCTCGTCGCCCGGTCTCTCGCCGCTCGGTCGATGCGGCCGCGGCGCCCTTTGGCTCACGGGCTATTGCAGACGGCTGAGGCTGACGGTATGCGCAGGTAAAATGTAACGGCAGCCGGAGGGGAACACGGGCGGATGTTCCCTGCGAGGCAGTGGCCCGCGTGGCTGCCTTGTTCAGGAGGAGTATTCCGTTTTGTCGTACGACGCACGCTCGATCACGGTCCTGGAAGGGCTGGAAGCGGTCCGCAAGCGCCCGGGCATGTACATCGGCTCCACGGGCGAGCGAGGCCTGCATCACCTGGTCCAGGAGGTTGTGGACAACGCCGTCGACGAGGCGCTGGCCGGCTTCGCCGACCGGATTGACGTGACCCTGCTCGCCGACGGCGGCGTCCGGGTCGCCGACAACGGCCGAGGCATCCCGGTAGACAACCACCCGGTGGAAAACCGGCCCGCGGTCGAGGTCGTGCTGACCACCCTGCACGCCGGCGGCAAGTTCGACCGCCAGTCGTACGCGGTGTCCGGCGGACTGCATGGCGTGGGCGTCTCGGTGGTGAACGCGCTGTCGGCCAGGTTCGAGGTCGAGGTCCTGAAGGACGGCTTCGTCTGGCGGCAGTCCTACGCGGCCAGTGAGCCCACCGGCCCGCTGCGGAGGGGCGAGCCTACCGAGGACACCGGCACCATCATCACGTTCTGGCCGGACGGTGACATCTTCGAGAGCACGGTCTGGTCGTTCGAGACGCTGTCGCGGCGGCTGCAGGAAATGGCGTTCCTGAACCGCGGGCTGTCGATCACCCTGACCGACGAGCGGCCCGATCACATCAACGGCGCGCCGAACGTCGTGAACTACCGCTACGAGGGAGGCATCGCCGACTTCGTCCGGTACCTGAACGCCTCCAAGGAGCCGGTGCACGACTCGATCATCGAGTTCGGCGACGAGGCGCCCGGGATCTCGGCCGAGGTCGCCATGCAGTGGACCGGCTCGTTCTCCGAGTCCGTGCACACGTTCGCGAACACGATCAACACCGCCGAGGGCGGCACCCACGAGGAGGGTTTCCGGGCCGCGCTCACCTCGATCGTGAACCGGTACGCCCGGGAGCAGAACCACCTGCGGGAGAAGGACGAGAACCTCACCGGCGACGACGTGCGCGAGGGCCTTACCGCGATCATCCACGTCAAGCTGGCCGAGCCGCAGTTCGAGGGGCAGACCAAGACCAAGCTCGGCAACACCGAGGCCAAGTCGTTCGTCCAGCGGATCTGCAACGACCACCTGCGTGACTGGTTCGACCGCAACCCGGGCGAGGCCAAGGCCATCGTGATCAAGGCCACCCAGGCCGCCCGGGCCAGGATCGCCGCCCGCCAGGCCAGGGATCTGACCCGCAAGAACCTGATGGGCGGCTCGGGGCTGCCGGGGAAGCTGGCCGACTGCCAGTCCGGCGACCCGGAGATCTGCGAGATCTACGTGGTCGAGGGCGACTCGGCCGGCGGCTCGGCCAAGGGCGGCCGGGACCCGCTGTTCCAGGCGATCCTGCCGATCCGCGGGAAGATCCTCAACGTGGAGAAGGCCCGGATCGACCGGGTGCTCAAGAACACCGAGGTCCAGGCGATGATCACCGCGCTGGGCACCGGGATCCACGACGAGTTCGACATCTCCAAGCTGCGCTACAACAAGATCATCCTGATGGCGGACGCCGACGTGGACGGGCAGCACATCACGACGCTGCTGCTCACCCTGCTGTTCCGGTTCATGAAGCCGCTGATCGAGGCCGGGCACGTATACCTGGCGCAGCCGCCGCTGTACAAGATCAAGTGGGAGGGCCGCGGCGTGGCCCCCGGCTACGCCTATTCCGACAAGGAGCGGGACGCGGTGATCGAGGCGGGCATCGCCGAGGGCCGCAAGGACCCCCGGCCGCGCGACGCGGTGCAGCGGTTCAAGGGCCTGGGCGAGATGAACGCCCGGGAGCTGTGGGAGACCACCATGGACCCGGCGCGCCGGGTGCTGCGGCAGATCACCCTGGACGACGCCGCACAGGCCGATGAGCTGTTCACCGTGCTGATGGGCGAAGACGTCGAGGCACGCCGCTCGTTCATTCAGCGCAACGCCAAGGACGTCAGGTTCCTCGACATCTGAGGCCGCCAGAGCCGGATTCGGTGATCACGGAGGATCCGGCCGCTCTGGCATGCCGGGTACTCCGTGATCACGGAAGCGAGATGTGACAGTGACCGACGTGAACGCTCCAGCGCCGCCCGGAGGATCCGACCGGACCGAGCCGGTCGACATCCAGATCGAGATGCAGCGCAGCTACATCGACTACGCGATGTCGGTGATCGTCGGCCGCGCCCTGCCCGACGTGCGGGATGGCCTCAAGCCGGTGCACACGCGCATCCTCTACGCGATGTACGACGGCGCGTACCGGCCCGACCGCGGATTCTCCAAGTGCGCCCGGGTGGTCGGCGACGTGATGGGCACCTACCACCCGCACGGCGACAGCGCGATCTACGACGCGCTGGTCCGGCTGGCGCAGCCGTGGGCGATGCGGATGCCGCTGGTGGACCGGCAGGGCAACTTCGGCTCACCGGGCAACGACCCGGCCGCCGCGATGCGGTACACGGAGTGCCGGCTGGCCCCGCTCGCCATGGAGATGCTGCGGGACATCGACAAGGAGACCGTCGACTTCCGGCCCAACTACGACGGCCGGTCGGCCGAGCCCGTCGTGCTGCCCAGCCGGTTCCCCAACCTCCTGGTCAACGGCTCGGAGGGGATCGCGGTCGGCATGGCGACCAAGATTCCGCCGCACAACCTGCGCGAGGTGGCGGCCGGGGCCCAGTGGTACCTGGACCACTTCGACGCCTCCGACGAGGAGTTGCTCGAGGCGCTGATCGAGCGGATCAAGGGCCCGGACTTCCCCGGCGGGCCCGACGGCAGCACGGGCGCCCTGATCGTCGGCCGCCGCGGCATCCAGGAGGCCTACCGGACCGGCCGCGGCTCGATCACGATGCGCGCCGTCGTCGAGGTGGAGGAGGACCGCAAGGGCCGGTCCTGCCTGATCGTCACCGAGCTGCCATACCAGGTCAACCCGGACAACCTCGCCTCGAAGATCGCCGAGCTGGCCCGGGACGGCCGGGTCACCGGCATCGCCGACGTGCGGGACGAGACGAGCGACCGCGCCGGCCAGCGCCTGGTGATCGTGCTGAAGCGTGACGCCGTGGCCAAGGTCGTGCTGAACAACCTGTACAAGCACACCCAGCTCCAGGAGACGTTCGGCGCCAACATGCTGGCCCTGGTCGACGGGGTGCCGCGGACACTGCGCCTGGACCAGCTGATCCGGCACTGGGTCGCGCACCAGATCGAGGTCATCGTCCGGCGCACCCGCTACCTGCTGCGCAAGGCCGAGGAGCGGGCCCACATCCTGCGCGCGCTGCTCAAGGCCATCGACCGTATCGACGAGGTCATCGCCCTGATCAGGGCCAGCGCCTCGGCGGCGGACGCGCAGCAGGGCCTGATGGGACTGCTGGAGATCGACGAGATCCAGGCCAGGGCCATCCTTGACATGCAGCTGCGCAAGCTCGCCGCCCTGGAGCGCCAGCAGCTGATCGACGAGTATGACGAGCTGATGGCGCAGATCGCCGACTACGAGGCGATCCTGGCCTCGCCGGAGCGGCAGCGCCAGATCATCGGCACCGAACTCGCCGAGATCGTCGAGAGGTTCGGCGACGAGCGGCGGACCCAGATCATCGCCTACGACGGTGACGTCTCCCTGGCCGACCTGATCGCCGAGGAGGACGTGGTCGTCACCATCACCCGCGGCGGCTACGCCAAGCGCACCAGGACCGACCTCTACCGTGCCCAGCGGCGGGGAGGCAAGGGCGTGCGCGGCGCCCAACTGCGGGCCGACGACATCGTCGAGCACTTCTTCGTGACGAGTACCCACAACTGGATCCTGTTCTTCACCAACAAGGGCCGGGTCTACCGGGCCAGGGCCTACGAGCTCCCCGAGGCGGCGCGCGACGCCCGCGGCCAGCATGTGGCCAACCTGCTCGCGTTCCAGCCCGACGAGCGGATCGCCGAGGTGCTGGCGCTGCCGGACTACTCGGTCGCCCCGTACCTGGTGCTCGCGACCTCCGGCGGGCTGGTCAAGAAGTCGCACCTGACCGACTTCGACTCGCCGCGGTCCGGCGGCATCATCGCGATCAACCTGCGGGAGGACGACGAGGTCATCGCGGCCAGGCTGGTGTCGGCCGAAGAGGACCTGCTCCTGGTCAGCAAGGACGCTCAGGCGATCAGGTTCCGGGCCAGCGACGAGACGCTGCGCCCGATGGGCCGGGCGACGTCGGGTGTGATCGGCATGCGGTTCGGTGAGGGCGACCGGCTGCTCGGCATGCACGTCCTGCGCGACGGTGCCGACGTGCTCGTCGCGACCACCGGCGGCTACGCCAAGCGCACCCCGGCTGACCAGTACCCGGTGCAGGGCCGGGGCGGCCGGGGTGTGGTGACCGCCCGGATCGTCGAGGCCCGCGGCGAGCTGGTGGGCGCGCTGATGGTCCGGCCCGAGGACGAGGTCTTCGCGATCACCTCGGCCGGCGGCGTGATCAGGACCGCGGCGGCCGAGATCAAGCAGTCCGGCAGGCAAACCATGGGAGTCCGGCTGGTCAACCTGGCTCCGGGGCAAAGCCTGGTGGCGATCGCCCGCAACGAGGAGTCCCTCGACGGGGGCAACGGCGTCGTGCCGGCCGGCGACGGCCCGGGCAACGGCGAGCCGGAGAGTGACAAGGGGTAACCGGCCGTGACCGAAGGGTACGACCAAAGCGAGCCAGATCCGGATCCTCCCGAACCAGTCGGCGGGCCGGCGCAACGTCGCAGGCCCAAGCGGCGTCATATAGGTGTTGCGTCCGGTGGCGGTCGTGGCCAACGGAACCCAGACCGGCCATATGGGGATAACCTCGTTGGAGGCAACATTCTGGAGGAGGACGGGGTGGACCACCGCGTGGAGCCCTCGATGTGGCTCACCGACGGATCGGCCGAGGGCGCTCCCGCAGACCCCGAGTCAGCGCCCGGGGCCTCGCAGCCGACAGCGGATGCTCCGGCTGACGAGGCCGACCCGGAGCCCGACCTGCCCCCGACGCCGGGCAGTTCGTTTGCGGTCAGCGGGCACGAGCCCGACTACGGCGATCTGGACCCGCCGTTCAGCGGGCACCAGGAGGCCGCGTACGCCACGGGCGGCCCAGACGTGTCGTACCGGCCCGCCGACCAGGCCTCGTACGCCCCGTCGGCGTCCGAGACGATAACCGGGACGATGCCCAACGGGGACGGTCCCGCCGCGCCGCCGCGCGAGCCGCCGGTCCCGCCGCTGCCGGCCCAGGTACCGCCCGCTCCCGGCCTCAGCATGGCGGCCAGGGTCACCGCGCCGTTCGCGGCCCTGACCATGCCCAAGATCAAGCCGAAGATCAAGCCGAAGAGGCCGGTCCGCACGGTGATGCCCAAGCCGACGGTGAAGAAGGCCCCCGGCTCGGCCTCGCGGCCCCGGATCAAGAGTTCTCCGGCCACAGCGCCCACCCGCCGTGCTCAGCTCGTGATGTCCCGGGTCGAGCCCTGGTCGGTGATGAAGTTCAGCTTCATGGTCTCGCTGGTCGGGTTCGTGATCTTGCTCGTCGCGGTCGCGGCGCTCTACTACGTGCTGAGCAAGCTTGGCGTGTTCCACTCGATCCAGGCGACGATCACGGACGTGACGTCCAGCAAGGGCAGCCCCGGGTCGGACGC